>NZ_QAIQ01000328.1 GCF_003061105.1 Arthrobacter sp. HMWF013 | reverse complement strand
GGGCGGAGGCGAGTGCCAGCGGATCTCCGGTCAGCTGCGAACCGTCCTCGTCGGCGTCGTACTCCCTGGTGCGGGTGATGGCGAGCTGGATCAGGGAGGCCGCGAACGGCGCCAACAGGGCCATGGCCAGCATGGCCAGGGGGTTGGAGTTGCGCCGGTCGCCGCCGCCGAAGAAGAGCAGCATCTGGCCCACGGACGTGATCACGCCGGCCACCGCGGCAGCCACGGACGAGGTAAGGATGTCCCGGTTGTACACATGCATCAGCTCGTGCCCCAGGACCCCGCGGAGTTCGCGGGCGTCCAGCAGCTGCAGGATCCCCTCGGTGCAGCAGACCGCGGCATTCCGGGGGTTGCGGCCGGTGGCGAACGCGTTCGGGTTCATGGTGGGTGAGAGGTAGATCCGCGGCATGGGCTGGTTGGCCCGGACGGAAAGCTCGCGGACGATCTGGTAGAGCTGGGGCGCCTGGGCCTCCGTGACGGGGTAGGCCTGCATGGAGCGGATGGCGATCTTGTCGCTGTTCCAGTAGCCGTAGGCCGTGGTGGCCACGCCGATGAGGGCCATGATCCAGATGGGCGCCGAGCTGCGGGTGTTCAGCCCGATCAGGCCGCCCAGTCCAAGGAGGACTGCCCAGAGGGCGCCAAAGAGCGCCGCAGTTTTGAGGCCGTTGTAATGCTTGTGCACGTCCGCTCCTCCGCCTCTGTGTGGCCGGCCCTAAGGCACCGGGTGATGGGCATCGTACTTCCTGAAGCCCGGTTGCAGCTGTGCGGCGAGCCATGCGAGTGCAATGCACAGAACCCCGCCGAGCAGCAGCACCCATCCCTCACTCAGAATTTTAGTCCCACCCCCGGCCAGCAGGTCACCCACGCGCGGGCCGCCGGCCACCACCACGATGAAGACGCCCTGCAGCCGTCCGCGCAGGTGGTCCGGGGTGGCGGCCTGCAGGATGGTGTGCCGGAAAACGGCGCTGATGGAGTCCGCGATCCCTGCCAGTGCACAGCACAAAGCTGCCGGAACCAGCCAGAGGGTCGCGCCGCCGTCGTCCGTTCTTCCGGCCAGAAGCACCACCACCCCAAAGCCGGCAATCGAGGCGCCCCAGCCCATGACGGACCACACCACGGCCCTCCCCTGCCACCGGACATGGCCCAGCGGCCCGGAAAAGAGCCCGGCCAGGAACGCCCCCACCGCGGTGGAAGCGAGCAGGATTCCCACCGTGGACTCACCGCCGCCGATCATCACGGCGCCAATGGCGGGCATCAGCGCCCGCGGCTGGGCGAGGATCATGGCCACGAGATCGATGACGAACGTCATCCGCAGGTTGGGCCGGGTGCCAAGGAACCGGAAGCCCTCGATGACAGACCTGATGCCGGCCCGCCCTGCACTGCCCGAAGGCGGCATGGACGGCAGCCGGAAGACGGCCCACAGCACAAAAGCGAAACTGATGAAGTCGATCGTGTACGTCCAGCCGAAGCCCACCCAGGCAACCAGCACGCCGGCCAAGAGCGGCCCCACCGTCATGGCCAGCCCGAAGGAAACCATGCTCAGCGCGTTGGCGGCAGGCAGCAGTTCCTTGCGGATGAGCACGGGGATAATGGCGCTGCGTGCCGGCTGGTTGATGGCCTGGGCGCCGCTTTGCAGAGCCACCAGGAGGTAGAGCACCCAGACGTTTCCGAGCTGGAGCCAGGACTGGAGGGCGATCAGGCCGGTGGTCAGCCAGAGGACGGAGGTGGCAAGGAGTGCAACGGTGCGGCGGTCGTGCGAATCGGCGATGGACCCGCCCAGCAGTCCCCCCACCACCAGCGGCACGAGCGCGAAAACACCCAGCAGGCCAACGTAGAAGCTGTCCTGCGTGAGCCGGTAAACTTCCAGGCTGACCGCCACCAGGGTGAGCTGGCTGCCGACCGCGGAAACGGCGGAGCCCAGCCAGAGCCGGCGGAAGGCAGGGCTCTCCCTGAGCGGTGTGACATCGGCCAGCAGTTTCCCCACCCTGCAACCCTAGTGGTCACATCCGTCACTTCTTTGTCACACGCTTGGTATCCTCAGGCGGGGGAAGGAGTTGGCTTATGAATCTGTCCAGACGGCTGCTTTACGCATCGGACATGTGGGAAGTGGCCCGGCCCCGGACGGCGCTGACCGCCGGCCACCTCCTGATCCGGCTGAGCAACCCCGCCATTGCCTTCGATCTGCGATCGGCCGCGGACTGGCTGCTGTGTACGAACGCCGCCCGCCGGGCCCTGGCCGAGGTACTCGGCGCCACGCGATTCGCCGTGGTTTTCGCGCACCAGTGGCACCCCATTGGCTCGGCGATCGGCGAACCTGAGGTGGAATCCTCCACGCCAACGTTCCACCTTTTCGGCCGCTGGGACGGCGAGACCGTCAGCCCCGGCGGGCAGTTGCGGCTTCCGGCGCAGCGCCGCCTCCCCGTGGCCACCACTGAACTCATGACGTACGACGACGGCCTCCGGGCTGCACTGC
>NZ_QAIQ01000327.1 GCF_003061105.1 Arthrobacter sp. HMWF013 | reverse complement strand
CCGCCGAGCCGCGCTCCGAAAGCCCAGCCGGGCCGCCCGCCAGGCGAGGCGGCCGAGGCCGCTGTGGGCCTGCTGGAAGCGGTGCGGGAGGATCTCTCCGCTGTATCGCTGCCTCTGGCCCTTCCGGACGTTGAAAAGGCACGCCAGGACGCCCGGAACGCCGTGGGCCAGCTCGACGACTACATCCTGCCGCGGTACCGCAGCCTGGACGCTCCGCTGCTCGCGGTCGTCGGCGGTTCCACCGGCGCCGGTAAGTCGACCCTGGTCAACGCCCTGGTAGGGCACCCGGTCACACGATCAGGGGCCATCAGGCCCACCACCCGGCAACCCATCCTCCTGCACCATCCCGCCGATGCCGGCTGGTTCGAAGGCCAACGGGTCCTGCCTTCCCTCAGCAGGATCCGTGGAACCATCTCAACCGAACCGCTCCCCGCCAGCCGGGCCGGAGCCGCTCCCGATGCTGAGGCCATCTCCTCGCTGGTGCTGGTGGCGGATCCAGCCGTTCCGCAGGGCATAGCGCTGCTGGACGCACCCGACGTTGACTCCATCTCGGATGACAACCGCCGGTTAGCGGGCCAGCTGCTCGCTGCCGCGGACCTCTGGGTCTTCGTCACAACAGCCAACCGCTACGCAGACGCGGTCCCGTGGAAGCTGCTCCTGAATGCGGCCTCGCGGGACATCATGGTTGCCGTGGTGCTGGACCGGGTGCCGCAGGAGGCAGAAGCTGAGGTGAGCGCCGATCTGCGGGCATTGCTGCAGCAGGAAGGCCTTGGAAGCGCAGGGCTCTTTATCGTGCCGGAGGCGCCCCTCGACGATCTGGGCATGCTGCCGGTGGACTCGGTGGAGCCGCTGCGCAGCTGGCTCCAGAAACTTGCAGCCGATGCGGCAGGGCGGTCCGAGATTGCCCGGCGGACGCTGAACGGTACAGTCAGGGCCCTCGCCGGTCGCGTCGGCGCGCTGGGCCAGGCGGTCCGGGAACAGGAGCATGCCGCCGCAACACTCCGGTCCGACGCCGAGGACGCCTACCGCGATGCCGGGACCAGGATCCTGGACGCCACCAAAGACGGCGCGTTGCTCCGCGGAGAGGTGCTGGCCCGCTGGCAGGATTTCGTGGGAACGGGCGAGTTCTTCCGGGCACTGGAACAGAATATCGGCCGGCTGCGGGACCGTGTGGGAGCCTTCTTCCGCGGCGAACCAACACCAGCGGTGCGGGTGGAAACGGCCATTGAGACGGGGTTGCAGGCGGTTATTCTTGACGAGGCCGCCAATGCCGCCGAGGAGACTGACCAGCGGTGGCGTTCTGACCCCGCTGGCCGCCAGCTGCTGGGCACCGACGACCTCTCCGGGACGGGTCCCGGCTTCGCCGACAAGGCAGCAGCCGAGATCCGGGCCTGGCAGGCAGGCCTGATGGAGCTCATCCGCACCGAGGGCCAAGGCAAACGCACGCAGGCCAGATGGCTGTCCTTCGGCATTAACGGCCTCGGCGCAGCGCTGATGATCGTCGTGTTTTCCATGACGGCGGGACTCACCGGACTGGAGATCGGTGTGGCGGGAGGCACCGCCGTCGTCGGCCAGAGACTCCTGGAAGCAGTGTTCGGTGAGGACGCCGTCCGCAGGCTCGCGCAAACAGCACGCGAAGACCTGCATGCCCGCTGCCAGCGCCTGCTTCAGGCGGAGCAACAGAAGTTCCTCGACCGCCTCCCAGGCGGAGACACAGACACGGCGCAGGTCCTGACCGCCCACGCAGCGGCCCTCGCCCGCCTGGCAGAGCGCGCATGAGCCGCCACAGCGCAGCCCGTGAAGCATCGCGGCTGGACCGCAGGCTGGAGGCGCTCGACGAAGCACGCGGGCTCGCGGAAGGCGTTTTGCCGGAGACGGCGTTGGAGGATGTGTTCCGGCTCCTCGAACGGGCAAGCTCCCGCCGGTCACTGTCCGCCGACCACACGGTGGTGGGCTTCTTC
>NZ_QAIQ01000326.1 GCF_003061105.1 Arthrobacter sp. HMWF013 | reverse complement strand
TTGCAACTCCCAAAATTCTGGGTGTTGCAACGACCGCTAGAACCCGCCCTCAGCGCGGGGTGGCCTTCTTGGTTGTCAGGGGTTCAGTCAGCTGATCTTCTTGGCCCGCCGTTTGCTCAGCTCGTCGTCGGGAAAGGACTGCTCCGCGGCGTGCTCGCTGGGAAGGGATGCGAGGCTGCCCTCCACTTCGCGCCAGACACGTCCCACGGCGATGCCAAAAACGCCCTGGCCGCCCTGCACCAAATCGATGACTTCGTCAGCGGACGTGCACTCATAAACGCTCGCACCGTCGCTCATCAGGGTAATCTGTGCCAGATCCTCCACACCCCGTTCGCGCAGGTGTTCCACGGCGGTACGGATCTGCTGAAGGGAAACGCCGGTGTCCAGGAGCCGCTTAACGACCTTGAGGACCAGGATGTCCCGGAAACCGTAAAGACGCTGCGAGCCGGAGCCCGCGGCACCGCGGACAGCCGGTTCCACGAGCCCGGTGCGCGCCCAGTAGTCCAGCTGGCGGTAGGTAATCCCGGCGGCTTTGCAGGCTGTGGGGCCGCGATACCCTGCGTCCTCGTCCAGGACAGGGAGGTCCTCGGTGAACAGGAGGCCCTGGGCACCGCTCGCGGGCACAGCCACACCAGCCGTTGTGGGCTGCTTCAGCCCGCCTGCTTCGCCTTTGGGACTCACCTGGATCCTCCTTGTCAGCAACTCCCGGGGAACACCGCAGCAGCCTGTGCAGGCATGAAGTCCATGCATGTAATTTCGCGGGAGTCGTACTCTACAGTGTGACTTGCGCGGCTGCTGTAAGCAATGGGAGCTTGATACCTTCGACGTTAGGCCTGCTGCGGCCCAAGGTCAAAGACGTGGGCCCTGAGGCGAAGGCGTGTCGGAAGTTTCAGCCTCAACTTTAACCTTAACGTGACCTCAGCCGTCGAAATCCTCGGGCTCAACGTCATCCAGGAATTCACGGAAGCGCCGCAGTTCCTTCTCCTCGTCCACGATGGGCCCGGGCTCAGCGTCCTCGCCTTCATCGTGTTCGGTGATCCGTACGCCGGCCTCATCCATCACCGAGTCTGCACACCAGATGCGGCACTTGGCCCGCAAGGCGATCGCCAAAGCATCCGAGGCACGGGAACTCACCGTAGTGCCGTTCTCGAACTGAAGCTGGCCGTAAAAGATGTTGTCCTCTACGGCGACGATGTTCACGCTGACAACCGAGTGGCCCAGGGTTTCCACAACATCCACCAGGAGGTCGTGGGTCATCGGCCGGGGAGGAACTACCCCCTGCTGGGCCAGGGCGATTGCACTCGCTTCCGGGGTGCCGATCCAGATGGGCACGTGACGCTCACCGTGAATCTCGCGCAGGAGCACCAGCGGCTGGTTGGAGGGCAGTTCGATCCGAACGCCTACGATTTCGACTTCGATCATCAGATGTCCATACGGGAGATATGGTCCTGGACCAGTGCCCGGTGCAGTGT
>NZ_QAIQ01000325.1 GCF_003061105.1 Arthrobacter sp. HMWF013 | reverse complement strand
CGGCTGACGGGGACCGACATCCCGGGCCGCGGCAGCAAGGCCCTGAACGTCGCCATCCTTGGAACGGCAGCAGATGCGGCGGCCCGCCAGCATCTGGTTCAGGCCTTTAACACCGCACATCCTGATATTCCGGTCGGGGTGCAGGCCATTCAAGGCGCGGACTGGAAGGATTTCTTCTCCAAAATTCTCACCATGGTCGCCGCCGGAACCCCGCCGGATGTCGTCTACGTGGCCACCGAGGGCGCCCAGCTGTTCGCTGACAAGCTCGCCGAGCCGCTGGATGGTTATGTCCGCCGGGACGCTGCCGACATGGGCGAATACTTCGATGACGTTCATCCGAGCCTGCTGGAAGCCTTTATGTACCAGGGCAGCCTCTACCAGCTTCCGCTGGACTGGAACGCTGCGAACATCTACATGAATACCGGCATCTTCGCCGAGGCCGGGCTCGACCGGCCAAAGGACGATTGGACGCAGGATGACTTCAGCGCCACTCTGCGCGCCCTGCGGCGGGCCCGCCCAGCCGATTTCACCCCGTATTACTGGACCAACCGGCTTTTCGGCGGAGTTGTGCCCTGGCTGTACGCCAATGGCACCAGCTTCCTTACCGAAACCAAGGCTTCCGGCGGGGACTGGGTTTGGGATCGTTTTTACCCCAACGACCCAGCCCGGGCGACCCGCGGAGGCGGCTATCAATGGCTGGCCCCCAACGCCGAAGACGGGCGGGTTATCGAGACCATCGACTACCTGCGCGAAATCGTTGCCGAAGGACTGGGCGTGCGTCCTGAATCCGGGGGCGGCAACGCCCTGGTTGGTTTGTTCGGCAACAACCGCATCGGCACCACGCCGGCGGGTGGATACTGGGCGCAGGGCCTGCACGATGCCGGAATGACCGCCGATCAGTTCGATGTGCAGTTCTTCCCCCGCTGGCGCACCCAGCGGCATCAGTTCGGCGCTGCCGGCTACGCGATCATGCGCACGGCGAAGGACAAGGACGCAGCCTGGGAATGGGTTAAGTTCTGCTCCAGCCGGGAAGCAATGCAGTTGGCCATTCCGAAGCCGAACACCACTCCGGCCCGCCGTTCGATGGTCAACCAGTCCTTTTACGCGGCCACCGGGCCCAACCATTGGAACGTCTTCTACGACACTCTCGACAGGTTCCCCACTAGCGGCCCCATCCCCGCGCCGCCCCAGCAGGCTGCGGTTGAAACAGCTCTGATGAAAAACATTTCCACCGCCGTCAGCGGCAACTCCGCCGACGTGCGGGCCGCGCTGGGCACCCTGCAGCGCGATCTCGAACTGGCTCTGAGGAGGAACCTTTGACCGCCACTTCCACAACTCCCCGCCGAACCGTAAAACCATCGGCCGCACGCCGTTCGTTCACGGAGCGGTGGCTGGCCATGATTTTCCTTGCTCCCACAGTGCTCGGGATGGCCCTGTTCACCTTCCTGCCGATTATCGGCTCGCTGGTCCTTGCCTTCTTCCGCTGGGACATCATCTCAGCACCCCAGTTCATCGGTTTCGCCAACTTCACCGCACTGGCAGAGGACCCCACCGTCCGCGTGTCCTTCGTGAACACCATCGTGTTCGTCATTGTCGCAGTGGTCCTTCAACTGGGCATCGCACTTGGTCTGGCGTCCATGCTGCAGGCCAGAATGCCGTCCTGGCTGAGGGTATTCCTCCGTTCCGTCTTCTTCTTTCCGCTGGTCCTTTCCGCCGCGTCGGTGTCCATCTTCATGCGGTACATGTTCAACGAACAGTTCGGCGTCGTGAACTGGCTCCTGTCCCTGGCCGGTCTTCCCGCAGTGCCGTGGCTGACCAGTCCTGTCGCATCCGCAGCTGTGGTGGTTCTGGTCTATGTGTGGCAGAACTTCGGATTCTCCTTTCTGCTCTTCCTCGGCGCCATGACCAGCATTCCCAAGGAACTGCACGAGGCAGCGGACCTGGACGGCGCCACAGGCTGGAAACAGTTCAGCAATGTAACGCTTCCGCTGATCAGCCCCACGGTGCTCGTCGCCTCCGTCATGGCAATGATCAGCGCACTGCAGGTCTTCGACCAGCCCTACGTCATGACCAACGGCGGTCCAGGGGATTCCACCCGCACCGCTGTCATGGTGATTTTTGAATCCGCCTTCCAGCAACTGGAGTTCGGCCAAGCCTCGGCCATCGGCCTGGTGCTCACCGTGCTCATCCTTGCTGTCACCGCCCTGCAATTCCGGCTTAGCCGCCGCTTCGTCTTCTACCAGTGAGGTCCCTCATGTCCAGCCAGTCCCTGCCCACCGGGACCGACGAGCATCCCGGTTCCACCACCGGCACGCCGCCCACCCACAACCGCAGGCGCAACCGCCGCCTGCCCGCGGCTGGAACCGTCGGCAGGTACGCCGCCCTGGCCTTGGCTGCCGCACTGACCCTCGGCCCCGTGCTGTGGACCCTGTCCACTTCACTGCGCACGCCATCGGAATCATTCAACCTGCCGCCGTCCTTCCTGCCCGTCAATCCTGACTTCACCGCCTACCAGGAAGTGTTCAGGCAGATCAATGTGGGCGTCCTGGTCCTGAACAGCACCCTGGTGACCGGGCTGATCGCGCTGGGCCAGATGGCTTCGGCCACTCTGGCCGGCTACGCGTTCGCCCGCCTGGACTTCCGCGGCAAGAATGCCATCTTCTCTTTGGTGCTGGCCACCATGATGGTCCCGGTGCAGGTCACCATCGTTCCGGTATTCATGCTCATCCGGGGGATGGGCCTATCCGATACACTGCTGGCCCTGATCCTGCCGGCCATCCCCACCGCCTTCGGAACCTTCCTGATGCGCCAATACTTCATGGGCCTTCCACATGACTTTGCGGAAGCGGCCGCCCTGGATGGTGCCGGACCGTGGCGGATCTTCCGTTCCGTATACGCACCAATGGCGGCCCCCGGCATGGCCATCGTCGGGATCCTTGCCTTCAACTTCCACTGGAACGAGTTCTTCCGGCCGCTGATCCTCACTATCAGCGAACAGAACTTCACCCTTCCCCTCGGCCTGGTCACGCTCCAGGGAAGCCTCGGCACCGGGAGCATCTCCGTGGTCCTCGCCGGTGTCATCCTGTCCATGCTGCCCGCACTGGTGGTGTTTATCCTCGGCCAACGCACCCTGCGCGAAGGCCTCACGGCCGGGGCGGGCAAATAACCCCTTGACAGCTTCTCAGTAACGCGAGTAACCTCGATCACACGCACTAGTAACGCGCGTTACTCACCGCGAAAGCATCAACGACGAGCACCGGAGCATTCAATGGCGAAGACCACCACCCCGAACCATGCCGGGGCTGCGCGGCAACGTGGTGTCACCATGAAAGACGTCGCCGAGCATGCCGGAGTCTCCCGGACCGCGGTCTCGTTTGTGCTGAGTAACCGCGAAAATGCCAGCATCTCCGAGGAGACCCGCGCTCGGATCAATGAAGCTGTTCAGGCCTTGGGCTACCGCCCGAATGCCGGAGCACGTGCACTGGCATCCCAACGAAGTGACTGGTACGGAATTGTCACCGAGATCGTGACCGCACCGTTCGCCGTCGACATCATCAAAGGTGCACAAGACCAGGCCTGGCTTGACCGCAGGTTCCTGCTCATCGCGCCCTCCGACCAGGCCGACGCCGTAGGGCCGAACCAAGGCCTGGAAGACGCCGCAACCGAAAAGCTGCTGGAACAACGGGTGGAAGGACTTCTCTACGCAGCCACCTACCACCGTGGCGTGCATGTGCCCGAAAGCGCCAAGGAAGTACCCACAGTACTGATCAACTGCTTCGACGCGGACGGCAAGCTGCCCTCGATTGTCCCGGACGAACGTGCCGGCGGCCGCGTCGCCGTCGGACGTTTGCTCCAGGCCGGCCACCGCAGAATCGGAGTCATCAACCTGGACCCGGACATCCCCGCCGCAGTCGGGCGTTTGGAGGGTGCCCGCGAAGCACTCGCCGAAGCCGGCCTCGAGTTGGACCCGGAGCTCGTGGTGCCCGGCCATGCAACGGCAGACGGCGGGTACGAAGCCGCGTGCCGGATCTTGGACCGCTATCCACAAAAGGACAGGCCAACCGCGCTGTTCTGCCTCAACGACCGCATGGCGATGGGCGCATATGACGCCATCAAGGAACGGGGCCTGACCATCCCCGGAGACATCGCCGTCATCGGTTTCGACAACCAGGAGCTGATTGCGGCCTACCTGCGGCCCAAACTGACCACGGTTGCGTTGCCGTTCGAAAAGATGGGCGCACTAGGAGTCCAGACGCTCGCAGCCCTTACAGCAGGACAGCCGATAATTGCCGACCAGCAATTAGTCGACTGTCCGCTGTTAGAACGCTCCTCGGTCTGACCGCGAAATCAAGGTCCGAAGAGCCAACCCCTTACCCACCACTTCACCTCGCTGATGAAGACAGGAAAGAGATAACCATCATGACACAACCCCGATTTTTCAGGGCTGCCCGCATCACCACGGCCGGGCTGGCGGTAGGCGCACTCCTGCTGACCGGCTGTGCAGCCACCGTCAACAAGCCTGCCGGCACCGACGCCGCGGCAAACGCCAGCGCCTTTCTCACCATTCCGCGTGAGGACATGGGCACGTTCGTGCAGAACTTCAACCCGTTCGCCCCCACCGTCAACCCCATGGTCCAGCAGTCCATCTATGAATCGCTGCTGATCTTCAACCCGGCCAAGGGAGACACTGTGCCCTGGCTCGCCACCGAGTGGAAGGCCGCCGACGACGGAAAATCCATCACCTTCACCCTGCGCGACGGCGTGAAGTGGTCCGATGGTCAACCGCTCGTGGCCGAGGACGTCGCGTACACGTTCGAGCTGCAGAAGAAGATCAAGGGTGGTTACGACTACCTGGATAGCGTTGCTGCCGAAGGCGCCAACAAGGTCACCTTCAACTTCAACAAGCCTTGGTCCCCGGCCCTCTACGACGTCGGACAGCTCACCATCCTGCCCAAGCATGTCTGGTCCGCACTCGCTGACCCGGAGAAGGATGCCAACGCCAAGCCCGTCGGCACCGGACCGTACACCGAAGTAGACAGTTTCCAGGCCCAGTCCTTCGTGCTGAAGAAGAACCCCAACTACTGGCAGCCGGAAAAGCAGAAGATCGCCGGTATCAAGATGCTCGCCTTCGCAGGGAACGACGGCGCCAACCTCGCCGCCGCGAACGGCGACGTGGACTGGGCTCCGCAGTACATCCCGAACATCGAAAAGACGTTCGTTTCCAAGGACAAGGAGCACCGCCAGTACTGGTTCCCGGCGACGGGCGCCATGATCAACTGGCAGCTCAACACCGCCAAAGCCCCCTTTAACGATGTTGATGTCCGGAAGGCCCTGAGCATGGCTGTTGACCGCGAACAGGTCACCAAGATCGGCATGGGCGGCTACGCCAAGCCTGCAGACTGCACCGGACTGTCCGGCAACTATGAGGCCTGGAAGAACAACGAGGTCAAGGACAACTGCACCTGGACCAAGCTGGATGTCCAGAAGGCCAACGGGCTGCTGGACAAGGCGGGCTACCCGAAGGGTGCTGACGGCAAGCGCACGCTCAAGGACGGCAAACCCTTCGAATTCAAGATTTCCGTGGGCGCGTCTTCTTCTGACTGGCTGTCCGTGGCCAACGTGATCTCCCAGAACCTGGCCGAGGTGGGCGTCACGGCCAAGGTGGACTCCCCGGACTGGGCTGCCGTGGTGGCCGGCTACGAGACCGGCGAGTTCGACTCCGGCATCGTCTGGAGCGCCAACGACCCCAGCCCGTACAAGTACTTCAACACCTCCATGGGCACGGCAACCGTGAAGCCGGTAGGCACCAAGACGTTCGACAACTACCACCGCTTCGGCGATGCCACGGCCGACGCCCTGCTCGCAGAGTTCGCGGCCGCGCCCGATGAGTCCAAGCAGAAGGACATCGCCAACAAGCTCCAGGAAGAATACAACGACGCCGCACCGCTGGTGCCGCTGTTCTCCGGTCCGGAATGGGGTGCCTTCAACGACACCCGCTTCACCGGCTGGCCCACCGAGGGCAACCCTTACGCCACGCTTTCGGTCCGCGCACCCACTACGGTGCTGGTGCTGACCTCGCTGGAACCGCGCAAGTAGTCCCCACCGCCTCCCTGGCGGCGTGGGCCCACCGCGCACCACTGCTGGCCGCCGGATCATCCGGCGGCCAGCCCCCCCAAACTTTCCGCAATTCCCGAATGGAGGGAAACCGTGCGCTTCATCCTGCGCCGCCTGGGTTTCTACCTGATCGCCTTCTGGGCATCCATTACCCTGAATTTCCTGCTCCCGCGCTTCATGCCAGGGGACCCCGTCTCCCGTATGTTCGCCCGCTCCCAGGACAGAATGCAGCCCGAACAGATCGAGGCCCTGCGCAAGCTGCTCGGCGTTGACGACCGGCCGCTCTGGGAGCAGTACATCGACTACCTTCACAACATCTTCACCGGCCAGATGGGCGTCTCCATCTCACGTTTCCCCACCCCGGTCACCGAAGTGATTTCGTCCCAGATCGGCTGGACCCTCCTGCTCGGTGGAACCGCACTGGTGATTGCCGCCGTCGCGGGTAATCTGCTGGGCATCCTCGCCGCTTGGCGGCGGGGTGGCGCCGTCGATTCGGTCCTGCCCCCAGTGTTGGTGTTCATCGGTTCGTTCCCCTACTTCTGGCTCGCGATGGGTGCGCTGTACCTGTTCGGTGTGGTGCTGGGTTGGTTCCCGATCCGCCACGCGTTTACGGCCGGCCTGGAGCCCGGGTTCACCTGGGAGTTCATCGGGGACGTGGGAGCGCACCTTGTGTTGCCGGCGTTGACGATCGTACTGGTCTCCATCGGCGGCTGGATGCTGGGCATGCGCAACACGATGATCGCCACCAATTCCGAGGACTACATCACCATGGCCGAGGCCAAGGGTCTCCGTCCCAGCCGCATCATGCTCCGCTACGCGGCACGGAACGCCATGCTCCCATCGGTCACGAGCTTCGGCATGGGCCTGGGATTCGTGGTGGGCGGTGCGCTGCTGACCGAGGTGGTGTTCGCCTACCCCGGCGTCGGCTACCAACTCCTTAACGCCGTCCAAGGCCTCGACTATCCCCTGATGCAGGGCCTGTTCCTGACCATTACCGCCGCAGTGCTGCTGGCGAACTTCCTGGTGGACATCCTCTACGTCCGCCTCGACCCGCGCGTGCGCAGCAACTAGAGGGACCGAATATGACAACCGTAATTCTGCAGCAGCCCGGCAAGGCGGCCGGCAAAACCACAGCTGCCCGCAAGCCCAACCGCAGCTTCGTCCACGGCCTCCTCAGCAACAAGAAGGCCCTGACGGGCATGGCCGTGATGCTCGTCTTCATCGCACTGGCCCTGCTGGCGCCGGTGCTGTTCCCCGGCGACCCGTCGCGGATCACCGCCATGGCCTCGCTGGAACCATCTCCAGAGCACTGGCTGGGAACTACGGCCAAGGGACAGGACGTGCTCGCGCTGACGGTCCACGGCTCCCGGAGTTCCCTGTTCGTTGGACTGACGGTGGGCTTCGCGTCCACCTTCATCGGCATCCTGGTGGGACTTGCCTCCGCGTACTTCGGCAAGTTCATCGACGAAGCACTGTCCCTGGTAACGAACGTCTTCCTGCTCCTTCCCGGACTGCCGCTCCTGGTCATTTTGGCCGCGTTCCTGCCCCCGGGCCTGGGCACGGTGATTCTTGTCCTCGTCGTCACCGGCTGGGCAGGCTCAGCACGCGTCCTGCGCTCACAGGCTTTATCCATCCGCTCCAAGGACTTTGTGGCCGCGGCCGTGGTGTCCGGCGAAGGGGCCGGCCGGATCATGTTCCGCGAAATCCTGCCCAACATGGCCTCGATCGTCATGGGAACCCTGCTCGCCTGCGTGATCTACGGCATCGGCGCCCAAGCGGGGCTGGAGTTCCTGGGCCTGGGCGATGTCAGCACAGTCTCGTGGGGCAACAATCTGTTCTGGGCCGGCAACGAAGGCGCCCTGCTCACAGGCAGCTGGTGGGTTTTCGTGCCCTCGGGCGTTTGCATCGCGCTGGTCGCCTTCGCCCTCGCCCTCATCAACTACGCCGTGGACGAGGTCACCAACCCGCGGCTACGGAAGATCAAAACCCCGAAAGATACCGAAAGGATCGCCACGAAATGACCATCTCCCAAGTGTCCTTCGGGTCCCACGAAGCCGTCCTGGACGTCAAGGACCTCACCGTCAAGTACATCGGCGACACCCGCTCCACCACCGCCGTCGACCGCGTTTCCTTCGGCATCGGCACCGGTGAGGTGTTCGGCCTCGCGGGAGAGTCCGGCTGTGGAAAGTCCACCATCGCCAACTCGATCATGCGGCTCCTGAAGGATCCCGCAAAGATCGCAGGCGGCAGCATTTCCTTCGGCGGCAAGGACGTCCTGGCCATGAGCCCGGAGGAGTTGCGGCGCTTTCGCTGGCAGGACGTGGCCATGGTCTTCCAGTCAGCCATGAACTCGCTTAATCCGGTGCTGACCATCGGCGAGCAGATCGTCGACATCTTCACTACCCATGCCGGCTACTCGCGCAAGGAATCCCTGCGCCGCGCGGGCGAACTGCTGGAACTCGTGAGGATCGACCCCGCACGCCTCAAGTCCTATCCGCACCAGCTCTCGGGCGGCATGCGTCAAAGGGCTGTGATTGCAATGGCCGTGGCGCTCAAGCCGTCGCTGCTGATCCTCGACGAACCCACCACGGCGCTGGACGTGGTGGTGCAGCAAGAGATCATGGCGCAGATCAAGGAACTTCAGCGCGAGCTGGGCTTCTCCGTCCTCTTCATCACGCACGACATGTCGCTCATGGTGGAACTCTCACACCGCATGGCCGTGATGTACGGCGGCAGGATTGTGGAGACTGCGAAGGCCCAGGACGTCTACGCCAACCCCCTCCACCCCTACACTCAGGCGCTGATGGGCGCCTTCCCGCCGCTCACCGGCCCGCGGGTTCCGCTGACGGGCCTGCCCGACGGCGTGAAGTTCCGAAACATCCCCGACCTCAGCGAGGCGGCACCCGGCCATCTTGTGGCTCCGGTTGGTGCCGACGCTTCAGTGGTTGATTCCGCAAACCTGGCAGGAGCCGCACGATGAGCCACTCCTTAGCGTCCCCGTTGGCTGGTTCCACCACCAGCACCCCCGCCCTGGAAATTCGTGGCCTGGGTAAGTCATTCCCCATTGGCGGGCTGTTCTCCCGCGAGTCGGTCCGCGCCTTGCACGGCATCGACCTGACTCTTGGCCGCGGTGAAATCGTGGCGCTTGTCGGAGAATCCGGTTCCGGCAAGAGCACCTTGGCCCGCTGTGTTGCCCGGCTCGAGAAGCCGGGCGCCGGCACGATCCTGATCGACGGCGTCGACATCCTCAAACGCGATCGCTTCCAGGCGTCCCGTGCGTTTCGATCCCAACTGCAGATGGTCTTCCAGGACCCCTTCGGTTCCTTGAACCCGGCCCACAGGATCGAGCATTTCCTGCGGCGTTCGCTGGCGATCCACGGTAAGAGTGGCGGTTCCGAGGAGGAGACCCAGCGTCGGCTCGAAGTGCTGATGACCACTGTTGGCTTACAGGCCGACATGCTGAACTCGTATCCGCACGAGCTCTCCGGCGGGCAGCGCCAACGCGTTGCGATCGCCCGGGCCCTCGCCGTTGAACCACAAGTCATCCTGGCCGACGAGCCCACCTCCATGCTGGATGTTTCCGTCCGGATCGGCGTGCTGAACCTGATGCGCAAGCTCCGCGACGAGCAGGGCATTTCCATGCTCTACATCACCCACGACCTCGCGTCCGCCCGCTACCTCGCGGACCGGACGGCAGTCATGTTCGCCGGTGAAATCGTCGAGGAAGGCGAGTCCCTGGACCTGCTGTCAAACCCCGCGCACCCCTACACGCAACTCCTGGTTTCGGCTGTCCCGGACCCCGCCCGGGCAGGCTCGTACGATCCTGTCCGCCGGGCCGAACTGCGCCAAGCGGTCATGGCATCGACGAACTGCGCTTTCGACGGCGACCCGAACCAGGCCTGTTCGGCCGAAGAACCCGTGCGCCATCAGGTTGGAGACCCCGAAAACCACCACTGGGTGCGCTGCCACCTCTACAAGCCGTGGGCTGCTGCCGACGGCCACGCCTTGGCGGGCGAACCGGCCCTGGCCACCGAACGGACTGAAATGAAGGCCTCCTCATGACTGAACTGACCCACCCGCTCGCCACCATTCCACAGGATGAGCTGGTTGCCCGCGCCGAGGCCGACCCCCTCCGGCCACGCTTCCATTTTGTGTCACCAGCCGGTTGGCTCAACGATCCCAACGGCGTCAGCCAGTGGAACGGCACGTACCACCTCTTCTACCAGTACAACCCGGAGGGCGCTTTCCACCACCGCAT
The DNA here is from genome assembly GCF_003061105.1 of Arthrobacter sp. HMWF013. Lineage (GTDB taxonomy): Bacteria > Actinomycetota > Actinomycetes > Actinomycetales > Micrococcaceae > Arthrobacter. Next base: position 16,871 of record NZ_QAIQ01000325.1, on the reverse strand, counting down.
CCAGTGGGGTCACGCCACCAGCACCGACCTCGTCACCTGGACGGACAAGCCCATTGCCTTGGAGCCGTCCGAAGGACCCGACGCCGAGGGCTGCTGGTCGGGGGTACTGGTCAATGACGGCGGCACGCCCACCCTGGTGTACTCAGGGCGGTCCGAAGGCAAGGAATTGCCCTGCGTCGCCGTAGGATCACCGGACCTTCTGAGCTGGACCAAGGTCCCCGAAAATCCCGTGATCGCAGCCCCGCCAGCTGGAGTGGACACCACCGCATACCGCGATCACTGCGTATGGCGGGAAGGAACGAAGTGGCGGCAGTTGGTGGGTTCAGGCATCCGCCAGCGCGGCGGTACGGCGTTCCTGTACGAGTCCTCTGATCTGCGGTCGTGGGACTACATCGGGCCGCTGTTCATCGGTGATGCCTCGCAGGGCGATCCTGCGGACACTGACTGGACGGGGACCATGTGGGAATGTGTGGACCTGTTCCGGGCGGGTCAGGGTTCGCTGGGGTCTGTGACTTCTGACGGCTCGCCGGATGTGCTGGTCTTCTCCGCCTGGGACGACGGCGACACGCGCCACCCGCTGTACTGGACCGGCCGATACGCCGGGGATGCTTTCGAGCCCGCGGCGCTGCACCGGCTGGACTACGGGGGCCGTTTCTTCTATGCACCGCAATCGTTCCAGGATGAGGCCGGACGGCGTGTCATGTTCGGCTGGATGCAGGAAGGCCGCAGTGATGCCGCGATGGTGGAGGCCGGCTGGTCGGGCGTCATGAGCCTGCCGCGACTCGTCACGATGGCTGACGACGGTACTCTCCGGTTCGCGCCCGTACCCGAAATCAACAAGCTGCGCCGTGAACACACCCGCCTGCCGGGACAGGTCTTGACCGGTGCCCTGGTCCCCCTGGACATCGGCGTGTCCGGGAACCAACTCGACCTGGAACTGGACCTCCAACTCGCTCCGGGCGCTCTGCTGCGGCTGGGTGTACTGGGCTCCACCGGGGGAAGCAACTCCGACAATCCCACCGAGGAAACGGTCATCGAACTGCGCAGGGCGACTGACGGCACCGGCCATGGCGCGCTCCACGTGGACCGCACTCGAAGCAGCCTCGATCCAACCGTTGACGTGGAGGACAAGTCCGGACCAGTCCCCATGCCCGAAGGGCGGGTCCACCTGCGCGTAATCCTCGACCGATCCGCCGTCGAAATTTTTGCAAACGGAATCCCGCTCACTGCCCGCGCCTACCCCACCCTGGGTGGGGAACGCGTCAGCCTTGCCGCCGAAGGCACGGTGCAGATGCTCTCCCTCGATGCCTGGACCATGGCCGAAATCCATGAGGGTACCCGGACCCTTTTCCCCTGACGCGGGGCAGGACATCAAAAACGCACTCATAAGCAGCATCGAAGCTGCCCAGAAAGAAGAAGGAACTCATGGAAGATTCACCCGCGGTCTCTCGTCGTTCACTCCTTACCGGAAGCGGGGTGGTTGCACTCAGCGGATCGCTGGCACTTTCAACAGCGTTCGCCGAATCCGCCGCAGCCGTGCCGGCAAAGACACCTGAACCGGCATCAAGCGGCTTAAATCCACAAGGATCACGCCGGATGCGCCCGGCCTGTCACTTCAGCGTCCCGGACAACTGGAAGAACGACCCCCAGCGCCCCATTTACCTGGACGGGGAATACCACTACTACTACCTGTACAACGCTGATTACCTGCAGGGCGGCGGAGGCACGTCATGGCGCCGCGCGACCACCACGGATCACGTCGTGTTTACTGACCACGGCGTGGCCATCCCCAAGTTCAGCAACGCCAACGGCGACTGCTGGTCAGGATGCCTTGTGGTCGACGAGCGGAATACCGCAGGATATGGCGAGGGTACGGTGATCGCCCTCGTGACGCAGGCGCCCGAGGGCCGCCAGGCCCAGTACCTCTGGTACTCGACCGACCGCGGACGCTCGTTCCAGGCCGCCGGTACGGAACCGGTACTGCCGAACCCCGGAGTGCATGACTTCCGCGATCCCAAAGTGATCTGGGACGCTGACCGCGGGCGGTGGTTCATGGCGAACGCCGAGGGGCAGAAGCTCGGCTTCTACGTTTCCGCCGACCTGCGATCCTGGCAGCGCGTCGGCGAGTTCGTACGCACCGACCTGGGCGTGCTGGAATGCCCTGATATCTTCCGCATGACCGCTGACGACGGCAGCTCCCATTGGATCCTCGGCACGAGTGCCAACGGCAAAAGCCGCGGCCTGCCCGCAACCTACGCGTACTGGACCGGCGCCTTCGACGGCACATCGTTCACGCCTGATCAGCCCGAACCCGAATGGCTGGACTATGGCTATGACTTTTACGGAGCAGTCACCTATCCACATCACGACCCCTCGGGTGCGGAAGATGAGACCCTCCGCCGGGCAATCGGGTGGGCGAACTTCTGGGATTACCCCCACAACACGCCGACCCTCGAGACCGACGCCTACAACGGCGATGACATGATCGTGCGCGACGTCCGCCTCAAAAAGGCGGACGGTGGGTACCACCTCGTCTCCGCCCCCACGTCGGCGCTGGAAAATCATGTCAAGCGCACCCACCTCCTGGGCGACATCGCTGTAACGGGAACCCGCGACCTCGACGTCCGCTCACCCGCTTATGACCTCACCTGCGAGCTTGTATGGGACCCCGCCTCCCCACCCGCCAACGTGGGTCTGGAAGTATGCCGTGCAGAGGGTGGCGGCCGGCATGTCGCCGCCGGTGCATTCCTGCGAGGTCCCTTCGCCTACCTCAACAGGCGTCCCACCATCAACCCAACCGGCGGCGAGACCAAGACTCCGATCGACCCCTCGACAGGACGGCTCACCCTCCGCATCCTCGTGGACCTCACGAGCGTGGAGATGTTCGTCGGAGACGGACGGGTGGTGCACTCGCACCGCGTATTCCCCCTTGCAGGCGACAACGGAATCCGCCTTTACGCGCATGAAGGAGCCGCCACCTTCGGGAACCTGACCCTTCGCGAAATCAAAGCAACGCACCCCCGATGATCACCTTCCCCGAGTGACAGAGATGGGGAACAGCGATAGAAGATCATCTCCGCAGCGCAGGAGTGAAGCTGCTGCCCGGATCACGGTGCCCTTGAGCCGGAAGCGCAGATCAGCCAAGCGCGACGGCGGACCAGGACACGGGCGGCAGGGTCACCGTGAGCGTACCCTCCTCCAGGACCGCGCCGTCGAGTTGTTTCAGGCCCACCCGGTTCTGGTCCTGGAGCGTGTTCTTGGCGTAGACGTCCGCATCGTGCAGGGTCACGGCTTCGGTGACCACCGTGGCGTTGAGGTCCGAGACGTTGACGGTGACGTCGATCGATTCGGTCTGGCTGCGGTTCACGAGGAAGAGGGCGGATTCGCCGGTGGCTGCGTCGGCGGTTGCCACAGCGTCCACCAGTGGGGCATCCCCGTAGACCGCCGTTGAGTAGGTGCCCGCGTCGATCCGGGGACGAAGCACCTCCCCCTTGGCCAGCCGGGACGTCACCGAGAACGGGAAGAACGTGGTCTGGCGCCAGGTGTCGCCGCCCGGTTCGGTCATGATCGGCGCGATGACATTGACCAGCTGGGCGAGGGAGGCGGCCGCGACGCGGTCATGGTTCTTCAGCAGCGTGATCAGCAGGTTGCCGAACACCACGGCGTCCGCCACGGAGTAGGTGTCCTCCAGCTGGCGCGGCGCGTGGGTCCATTCCTCGTTGACCTCGTCGGAGGCCTGGTGCTCATCCAGGTACCAGATGTTCCACTCGTCGAAGGAGAGCTGGATGGTCTTCTTGCTCTTGAGCTTGTGCTTGACGTGGTCTGCGGTGGCCACCACCGTCTCGATGAAGTACTGCATGTCCAGCGACGATGCGAGGTAGGAGCCGAGGTCGCCGTTGCGCTCCTGGTAGTAGGCGTGGCAGGAGATGTAGTCCACGTAGTCGTAGCTCTGCTCCAGGACCACCCGCTCCCACTCGCCGAACGTGGGCATCGAGGACCCGGACGAGCCGCACACCACCAGCTCCAGGTCCTTGTCCGCCGTCTTCATCGCGGAGGCAGTGCGTGCGGCGATCTTGCCGTAGTCTTCCGCGGACATGTGGCCGATCTGCCACGGGCCGTCCATCTCATTGCCCAGGCACCACATGCGGATGTTGTACGGGTCCTTGGCGCCGTTCGCGATGCGCTGCTCGCTCAGCGTGGTGCCGGAGGGGTGGTTGGCGTATTCGAGCAGGTCAAGGGCCGCTTCGATGCCCCGGGTGCCGAGGTTGACGGCCATCATCAGCTCGGAGCCGGTGAGCTTGCACCAGCGCGCGAACTCTTCCAGCCCCACCTGGTTGGACTCGAGCGAGTGCCAGGCGAGGTCGCGGCGGACGGGACGCTTCTCGCGGGGGCCCACGCCGTCTTCCCACCGGTAACCGGAAACGAAGTTGCCGCCCGGGTAGCGGATGGTGCTGGAGCCGAGTTCCTTGACCAGTTCGATGACGTCCAGCCGGAACCCGTCCTCGTTGGCCGTCGGGTGGCCGGGCTCGTAGATCCCGTCGTAGACGCAGCGTCCGAGGTGTTCCACGAAAGAGCCGAAGATCCGCCGGCTGACGGGGGCCACAACGGCGGACCGGTCGATGGTGATGAGAGTGGGTGCCACAACAGCCAAGTCGGTCTGGTCAGCAGCAGCGGAGGTGATGGTCACGGTTCATGTCCTGTTCTGTATAACGTTGCAGAGAAGTGAATGGTCAAAACTATCGAAGGGGTAAGGAGCGGCTTCAGGCAGGCGAAAGGGCCTCATGTCCAGGTCCGGAGGCTTCCAGCCGGGCAAGCCGACGCCCCACCAGCCAGCCGGCGAGCAGCAAGGGCACGGAAGCACCCACGAGGGGTACCAGGACCCCGGCCCCGGAGAAGACGACGACTGCCGCCACGATGGTTACCAGCAGGGAAAAGCTCATGGCGGGTGAGACAAGCGGGAGCATAAACGCGGTCCGCCACGTGCTGGTGACCGAGTCCCGGTACCGGCTGCAGAGCGTCACGGCCGTCGCGGCCGCGGTGGCTGTACCCGCCGCGGCAACGATGGTGAGGACAAGCAGCACTGCATGCCCGGCCGGAGCCATAGGTGTCCCGGCCGGCCCCAGCAAAACCTCGAAGTTGAGGAGAAGCACCACGCCGGCGAGCCAGAAGAGGCTCCCCACCCGGTTGGCGTGCCGGAACTGGAAGCGGTAGGCCGTGATGAAATCCCGGACCACGTGGTCCCCGGCAGAGCCGCCGCGCAGCCTGGCGAGGACCGTGGTGGCCGCAACGGCGGCCGGAAATAAGCCCAGGATCCCCAGGCCCGCCAGGGTTCCCGCCACAAACAGCACGTTGACGAGGACCAGCCGGGTCAGGAAGCGGAGCCAGTCCATCAGGCGTCCGGCCCAGCCCAATGACGAGTCACTCACGCCTGCACCTCCTTGGTCCCGCTCCAGGCCACACCCTGCCGGTCGATCCCGCTGAAGGAGAGCGCCGGCCGGCTCCGCGCCCAGTCCCAGGAGCCGAACAGCAGCGCATCGAGCTCGATTGCAGCCCCGGATCCGTCCTGGGCTCCCGCAATGCGCAACGTGGCCTGGACCGGCGATCCATCGGATACCTCGGGTCCAGGGCCAACGGACTGGAGCTCCCCGGCGACAGCCGGCACCAGCGCAGTGGACTCAGGATCGAAGCGGAGCAGCTGCCATGTTCCGGCCACGGCCTCCGGCCCGGCCAGGACTTCGCTCCCCCGCCCGGCATATGGCTGGGGTGAGACCACGGGCCAGCCGGCTGCGTTGAAGAACAGACGGCGCAGCTGTGCAACATGCTGGGTGGGGTCCGCGGCGAACCTGGTGTGGTGGACCAAGAAGTGCTCCGGTTGGCCCTCGGGGCCGTCCTGGGTGAGGACCGAATTGTGCCCCGGGGCAAGCCAGCCGGTGCCGCCGTCGAACTGGTAACTGCCCAGCACCTTGGTGCCGATCGACGACGGCGGGGCGTCCAGGTCAGTCAGGGAATGGCCGCGGGCATCGCGGTACGGGCCGGTGATGCGATCCGCTACGGCCACCCGGACGTTGTACGTGCTGAAGAGCGAGTCGTAGGAGGTGAAGAGGACGTAGCGGTCCTCTTCCGGACGGTAGAGGATGTAGGCGCCCTCCACCGCGCCTTCCACGGACTGTGACCGGCGGGCAATGCAGGTTCCGGGATCCCCTGGCTCCAGTGGCTCCCCGGTGGCACCGTCCAGGGGCAGGATGTGGATGCCGGAGAAGAAGGACCCGTAGGTTAGCCACGGCGCACCAGCCGCATCGAAAACCACTGCGGCATCGATGGCGTTCTGGGAATGCTCTCCGGAACGGGTGGCCACAACGGGTCCGCGGTCCTCCCACGGCCCCGCAGGTGATTGCGCCACGGCCAGGCCGATTGCCGAGGTGTTGGAGCCGAACGTGGACGCCGAGTAGTACATGTGCCAACCTCCAGCGGGCCAGCGCACCACCTCGGGCGCCCACAATCCCCGCGCCCCGGACCAGTCCGCGGCAGGTGACGGCACGCCGTCGAACGCTGTCCCTGCGTAGGTCCAGTCCACCAGGTCCGGCGAGGTCCTGATGTGGACTCCGGCAGGAACGTGCTGGGCATTGGCCACCGCATCGGTGGAGAACATGTAGTAGGTGCCGTCGCCGTCGCGGACAACGGTGGGGTCGTGGGCGTGCCGCAACCCCCAGGCGGAAGGATCACCCGTGTCCGTGTCCGTGCCCGGCAGGGGAAGCAACTCCTCCACGGTGCTGATATCTGCAGTGGTCATGCTCAACCCTTTGATCCGGAGAGCGCGATGGATTCGATGATCTGGCGCTGGAAGACAATGAACACGATCAGCACCGGCAGCAGTGCCACAAACGAGGCGGCCATGATCAGCGGGTAATCAGTCTGGATGGCGTACTGGGCGTTGAAGTTGGCAATCACCAGCTGGAGGGTCTGGGTGCCCGGCGAGTTCAGGTAGATGATGGGCGCCAGGTAGTCGTTCCAGACCGCCATGAACCAGAGGATGAACTGGGCGGCCAGCGCCGGACGGATGGCCGGCATGATGAGTGCCCAGAAGATCTGCAGGTAGGAGGCGCCGTCGATCCGCGCCGCTTCAACAATGGAGTCCGGAATGCTGTTCAGGAACTGGCGCAGGAAGAAGATCATGATGATGTTGCCGAACAGCCCGGGCACAATCAGCGGCAGCAGGGTATCCACCCAGCCGATGCCGGCGAAGATGGTGAACTGCGGAATCATCAGCGTGGGGAACGGGATCATCAGGCCGGACAGGAGCCCCAGGAACAGGACGTTCTTGAACGGCATCCGCATCTTGGCAAACGCGAAGGCTGCCAGTGCCGAAGTCAGCGAGCCGATGATGGTCACGGAGCAGGCCACGATCAGGCTGTTCTGGATGCCGGTCAGGAGCGGCCCGGCCGTCCAGATCCGGGCGTAGTTCTCCCACACGAACGGATCCGGAATCCACTGCGGCGGCAGCTCGAAGACACCGTCCTTGGTCTTGAGCGACGTGGAGAAGGTCCAGGCCAGCGGCGCGATCATGATGACCGCGCCCAGGCTGAGGACGAGGGTGGTCAGGATGTTGCCCAGGCGGAGTGTGTCTTTGCCGGAGCGCCGGTTCTTGGCTGCCGGGCGCGGGCCGGACGTGCCTGCGCCGTTGGTACCGCCCGGGATTTCCTGCGTGGGTTCCAGCGGAGGGGTGGTGATGACGTTCTGTGCGGACATGACTGCCTGCCTCAATCGATCGAAAACTGGTTGCGGCGGTTGAGCCGGAACTGGATGAAGGTAATGATGAACACCAGCAGCCCGAGGACAACCGACATGGCCGAGGCGTAGCCCATCTGCAGGTTGTCGAACGCTTTCTGCCAGATGTACCAGACGATGGACGCCGATTCGAACTCGGGTCCGCCGGTGGGGGTCATGATGTTGATCTCCACGAAGATCTGCGAGCCGCCGATGATGGACGTGACAATGAGGAAAAAGGTGACCGGCGCGACCATGGGGATGGTGATGTGCCGGAACTGCTGCCAGGCGGTGGCGCCGTCGAGGGCGGCCGCCTCGTAGAGGTACCGCGGCACGGACTGCAGGGCGGCCAGGTACAGGAGCATGGAATACCCCAGGCCCTTCCAGACGGCCATGATGATCAGTGCAGGCTTCACGGTGGCGGTGTCCTGCAGCCAGTTGGGACCGTCGATTCCCACCAGTGCCAGGCCCTGGTTGATGAGGCCGAAGTCGCCGTTGAAGGCCCACTGCCACAGGATGGCGACGGCGGCAATGGAGGAAATGACGGGCAGGTAGTAGACAGTGCGGAAAAAGGTTGTTCCGCGCATCTTCCGGTTCATGGCAAGCGCCAGTGCCAGGGAGATGACCAGGCCGATGGGGATGCCGATCATCATGAACAGGGTGTTCCAGAGCGACTTCAGGAAGTAGCGGTCGCCGAACATCTTGGTGTAGTTGTCCAGGCCCTTGAAGACAGGGGCCGAGATGCCGTTCCAGTTGGTGAAGGACGCGTACACGGAGAACAAAAGCGGGAACAGCGTGAAGAGGAGGAACCCGATCACCGGTATGGCAACGAAGAGCAGCGCGGCCAGGTGTTCCTTCCGGTGGAGCCGCGAGCGTCGCGGGCGCGTAATGGTCGTCATACCGGTGATCACAGCCCTAGTTGCCGGCCTGCTGGTTGGCGGCGTCCAGGAATTCCTGCATCCTGGGCTGTGCTTCCTTCAGGTAGTCGGCGGCGGTCTGCTTGCCGTCCAGGACGGGCTGGATGTTGGTGAACAGTTCGTCGTACCACTCGGCGTTGAAGGTGTTGCCGCCCGGCAGGGCCCGGCCGTAGTCCTTCACGATTTCCAGGAATTCGGCCTTGTTGGCAGGCTTGGTGGTGGTATCGGCAGCCCAGGTCTCAGCCATGTCCTTCAGGTTGGGAATCTGGATGCCCGCATCCACGAGGCTCTGCTGGGCTTCCTTGTTCGCGGTGAGGTATTCCACGAGCTTTACTGCCTCTTCGGGGTACTTGGTGCTCTCGGAAACAGCGACGCCAAGGCTCCCGATCCAGCTGGCCGTCTTGCCGGTGTCACCGGCGGGGTAAGGGATCACGTCCCACTCGAAGCCCAGCTTCTGGTAGGTGGAGAGGTCCCAGGGTGCGATGGGGAAGAAGCCGATCTCACCCTTCATCCAGCGCTGGTAGGTGTCCAGGGTCTGTGCCTCGGCTACCGACGGCGTCACGCCGTGTACATTCTGCAGGTCCGCGAACCACTGCAGTGATTCGGCGAATTCCGGGGTGTCAACGGTGACTTTGGTCCGGTCCTCGTTGAGCCAGTCGCCGCCGTTGGACCAGACGAAGGGCTGAAGGTTCCACTGGACGTTCAGGCCTGTGCCCCACTGGTCCAGGGCGCCGTCGCCGTTGGTGTCCGCGGTGAGCTTCTTGGCGGCGGCCACGAATTCTTCGAAGGTGTAGGGCTTGTCCTTGTCCGGGAGGGGAATTCCGGCTTTCTCCAGCATGGTCTTGTTGTAGCCGAAGGAGAAAGGTCCCACATCCTTGGGCAGCGCATAGATGGCGCCTTCGCCCACCAGCTTTCCGTCATAACGGTAGCTGTCCACGCCGTACTCCCAGATATTCTCCAGGTCGATGGTGTCCGAGCCTTCCACGTACTCCGTGATGTCCTTGACGATCCCGTTCTGCACGTAGGCCTGGACATCGCCGGGGCCTATGTAGAAGACATCGGGAACCTGCTTGCCGGCGATGGCAGCCTTCAGCTTGGTGGCATATTGGTCAGCCGTGGTGACGATAATGTCCACGTCCACACCGTTGGCGGCTTCAAACTGCTCAACGGCCTTTTCGTAGGCTTTCTTCTCGTCTTCACCTCCACGGAACATGAAAGTCAGCTTCTTCTCCCCGGTGTCCCCACCGGTGGGGGCGGAGCATCCGCCGAGCATCAGGCCGGCGGCGGTAAAAAACGCCAGGGTTGCGGCTATGGGACGTGACTTCATCATCACGCAGTCCTTCCGGTTGGGTGGAGCAAGCAAGTTTATGGGGTGGTGCGGTACTTGATGTTTGATATCCCACCCCACGGTCCGCGGTAGCGGTCCGGCATCCGAGGCGGTTCTTTGCAACGTTGTAAGAAACAATCACACAGCCAATGAACAATCGTCAAGGGCCCGCGATCCATTACTTTGAGCCGCGCAGCAGATTTCCTTGACGGGCCGCGGGAGGCGTGCCATATTTTCTTTACAACGTTGCAACTTCTCCTTCGGCGGATGCATCTCCGGCTGTCGGCAAACCACCCCGCACCAACCTCTTCGGAAGGACCACGTGATGATGAAGTCACGTCCATGGGCTCTGCGCGCCGCAGGCTTGGCAGCAGCCCTCGGCATTGCCCTCACCGCTGTAGCACTGCCGACGGTGGCGGGCCCGCAGGCCGGCCACTCCCCTGCTCCAGAGACCCAGCTCAGCAGGGTCGCAGGGCAAAAGCTCCAGGCTGACCTGCCTGGCGGAAAGACCGTCGTGGGCCAGACCTCCCCGATCCATGATCCCGCCCTGATTGTGGCGGAGGACGGAACCTGGTACGTCTACTCCACCGGGCTGCTTAACCGCGAGAACGGCGGCACCATCCAGATCTGGTCCTCCCACGACGAAGGGACCACCTGGGCCTACGCAGGCAACGTCTGGGACAAAATTCCGGCCTGGATCGATGCGCACTTTGCCGACGGCGGGCTGCCGGGCAATCTATGGGCGCCGGAAATCACCGAACACGGCGGCACCTACTACCTGTACTACTCGGCGTCGCGCTTTGGCGGTAACAATTCCCTGACCGCACTGGCAACCAACACCACCCTGGACCCCAGCGATCCGGACTACGAGTGGGTTGACCAGGGCCTGGTGGTCTCCTCACCGGCGACGGGGCTTGATCCGAACAACCCGGGCAAGACGTTCAACGCGATCGACGCCGGCATCGTCGAGGATGTCGATGGCACCCCCTACATGGCCATCGGTTCCTTCTGGTACGGGATTTTCCTGGTGCCCCTCGAGTGGCCCAGCGGAAAGCCGGTGGCGGACTGGCAGTCAAAAACAGTGAACATCGCCGACCGCTTTATGCCCGGCAACCCCATTGAGGCTCCGTACATCACGCGGCACGGCGGCTATTACTACCTGTTCGTCTCCTTCGACTCGTGCTGCAGGGGCGAGGACTCCACCTACAAGGTGGCAGTGGGACGCTCCACGTCCGTCAAGGGCCCTTATCTGGACAAGGACGGCAAGGACATGTTCGGCGGAGGCGGCTCCGTGGTCCTGGATTCCCACGGCGCCATGACCGGCCCCGGTGGCCAGTCCGTCTTTGGCGACTACCTCGCGTTCCACTACTACGACGGCTCCAACCAGGACATCCCGTACTTCCCCACGCTTGGACTGCAGAAGATTAACTGGGTGGACGGCTGGCCGGCCTTCGACCAGACAGTGGAGCTGCCTGAAATCCAGAAGCAGCCCAGGCCCGCAGCTCCTGGCAATGCCGTGTTCACGGCCACCGCCACGGGAACGCCCGGCCCGGTTGCCGTCTGGGAAACGTCGTCCGACGGCGGCGCCACCTGGAGCAGGGCAGCAGCACAGCCTCACACCCGGCTGACGGATGAAGGCACCTACCGCTCAGCGTTCGACGCCGGCGCCATAGGCGATGGGCGGCCGGGGCTCCTGGTACGGGCAGTGTTCCAAAACGCGCACGGAAGCGCCGTCACGGACGCCGTCGCGCTTTCCGCAAAATAGCACCGGGTTAGCGCCGCCGGCCCGCCACAAACATCCCTCAAGCAAGGAAGCCGTACCCGATGACCAGCGCCAGGACTGACCCTCCGCCCACGAAACCCCGCCGCCTCATTTCACCGTTTCCGTTAGAGGATGTCCGCCTTGGGGAGGGGGTCTTCAAGGCCGCACAGGAGACCTCCCTCCGCTACGTCCTGGACCTGGACACGGAGCGGCTGTGTGCGCCCTACCTCCGGGAGGCCGGGCTGGAGTCACCGGCGGAGCCCTATGGAAGCTGGGAGTCCGACGGGATGGGAGGCCACATCGGCGGCCACTACCTCTCCGCCTGCGCCCGGCTTTTCGCGGCCACCGGGGATCCGCGGTTGCACACGAAGGTGCGCACCGTCGTCGGGGTTCTGGCCCAATGCCAGGACGCCGGGGGCGGCGGCTACGTGGGCGGCGTTCCCGGCGGCCGGGCGCTCGGGAATGAACTTGCGGGCGGCGTGGTGGACGCGGACCTGTTCACGCTGAACGGCCGGTGGGTTCCGCTTTACAACCTGCACAAGACACTGGCGGGCCTCCTGGATGCCCACACTTGCGCAGGTTCCCAGGAAGCCCTCCGCGTTGCCTCCGGGCTGGCCGACTGGTGGCTGAACGTCTCGGCAAACATTCCGGCCGCGTCCTTCGAAGAGATTCTGCGGACGGAATACGGCGGCATGAACGATGCCTTCGCCATCCTTGCCGGGCTCACTGGCCGGCACTCGTACCTCGAGGAGGCCCGCCGGTTTTCCCACCGCAGTATCCTGGAGCCGCTGGCCGCCGGGGACGATCAACTGGACGGACTGCACGCCAACACCCAGATCCCCAAGGTGGTGGGCTATGCCAGGCTCGCCGCTGCCACCGGTGACCGGGAGTATGCGCGCGCCGCCAACAACTTCTGGGACTCGGTGGTCCACCGACGATCGGTTTCCATCGGCGGCAACAGTGTTCGTGAACACTTTCATCCGGCGTCCGAGTTCACGCCCATGGTCCTGGATGCCCAGGGCCCGGAGACCTGCAACACCTACAACATGCTGAAGCTGGCGAAGCTCCGGTTTGAGGACTCGGGCGACCCTGCCGCCGTCGAGTTTTACGAGCGCGCCACCTACAACCACATCCTGTCCTCCCAGCACCCCGTCCACGGCGGCCTGGTGTACTTCACTCCGATGCGCCCACGGCATTACCGCGTCTATTCCCGCGCCCAGGAATCGATGTGGTGCTGTGTGGGATCCGGGCTGGAGAACCACGCCCGCTACGGCGAACTCATCTATGCCCGCAAGGGCGAGGACCTGCTGGTCAACCTGTATATCCCTTCAACGCTTGACTGGCGGGACCGGGGCCTGCGTGTCCGGCTCGAGACGGATTTTCCGCAGTCCGACGCCGTCCCGCTTTTCGTCGACGCCGACTCCCCGGTTGCAGCCTCCATCCAGCTCCGCCGCCCGCACTGGGCAGCCGCCATGGAAATCGACGGCGAGGCCGCTTCTGCCGGCGGTGGCGGTTATGTGAGCGTCAGCCGTACCTGGCGGGGCGCGTCGGTGGTCCGGATCCGGCTGACGCCCGGCTTTCGATCGGAGCGGCTGCCCGATAACTCGCCGTGGGTTTCATTCCTCTACGGACCGTTGGTGCTGGCGGCCCGGATGGGTTCCGAAGGTATCCCCGGCTTCGAAGCCGCAGATGAACGGATGGGCCACGTGGCGTCCGGCGCCTTGCTGCCGCTGGCAGACACGCCAGTAGTGGCCGACGTCGGATCGATCCGCCGCGGGCAAGGTGGCACTTTGACGGCTGAACTGGCCGTTGTTGATTCCGATGGGGACGCCGCCACGGTTGTGCTGGAGCCGTTCTACGGCATCCATGACGAGCGGTACACGGTGTACTGGCCCGCCGGCGAGCCCACTTCACGCAGCCATGAACTGCGTGAAATGGACCGGGCAGCCGCCCTTGAGGGCCGCGTGGTGGATGGTGTGACGGCCGGCGAGCAACAGCCGGAGGCTGATCACGGTTTCGCCGGCGACGGCAGCCGTGCCGGCGGCAGCGACGGTATCCACTGGCGGAACGCGCGCGGCTGGTTCTCCTACCGCCTTGCGGACCCGGACCGCCGCGCAGCCCTCCTGCGCGTGCGTTTCCGGGCGTTGGAAGGGCGGGGCCACGAACTGCGGCTCAATGGAAACCCGCTTGGTGCGCCGGTCCGTGACGACCACGACGGCGGCCGGCGTGTTACCGATTTCGCTGTCACCGACGCTCATCGGGACGGCTCACCCGACGGCGGCCTGGTCTTCACCGTCGAGGCGCTGCCCGGGCTCAGCACCGGCGATCTGCTGTCGGTGGAGCTGCTCGCCACCACCGGTTCCTGAGCCTCAAGCTACGGGGTCAGCACTCCGCGTGAAGCGGAAGAACGCGGCGCCGTGGCCCGGGACCCTGACGTGCGCAGCCGGCGGTCCCGTGAGCGTGCTGATAACGGCGTCCTTGCCGCTCCAGGCCTCCCGGGCCCGCCACTTCAGCCTGTCCGAACGATCGTCGTCGGTGAGGCCGAGGTCAGCCAACGGTATCTTCCGGATCAACTCTTCACGCCCGGTGTTGAAGACAGCCACAAAGCGGCGGTCCGACGTCGGGCTTTCCGCTGCCCACAGCACCAGGTCCCCGTCGCGCAGCAGTTCCCGGTTGTTGACGCTGGCGTGGTGCACCTCCAGAAGGTCCGTGTTGGTCAGCAGGGCAAGGGTTTCCGGCGGCGATGACGGCAGGTCGCACCCGAGCATCAGCGGGGAGCGGGAGATGCACCACAGCGTCAGCATGGTCCGCTGTTCGTCCAGGGTCAGCCGGCTGAGCCGCTCACTCCCGCGCTCGGCACGCAGCGCGATCCTGCCCACGGGAAGCATGTCGGCGTCCGCCCAGGCTCCGGGCCGCTGATGGGGAGCCCAGCGCGCCATCCTGCCGAACTGCGCCTCGACGTCCTCCCACACATCCCAGAGATCGTCCGATACGCGCCACATCTGCGCGGTACTGCGCAGATGGTCCAGCCGGGACAGGGAAAGCGCCCTGCCGGGTGAGAGGCTCAGCACCATGTCACGGCCGCTACGGGAAATCGCCTGCCGGTAGGCGTCAATCTCGGCGGCGAAGTAGGGGCCCAGCATGTCGTCCGCCTTCACGAAGTCGACGCCCCACGCGGCAAACTGGCGAAGCTGGGAGTCGTAGTACGCCTGGGAGCCCGGATGCTGGAGGTTCAGGCCGTAGTTGTCCGCGTTCCATTCGCAGAGCGAGGACACGTCCGCTACCTCGTCCGCCGTGCAGGCGGTTCCCTCTACGGGCAGCCGGTCCCTCACGGCCTGCCGGGGAATGCCGCGCATGATGTGCAGGCCGAACTTGAGTCCCATTTCATGGATGCGGTCGGCCAGAGGCTTGAAACCTGCACCGCCCGCGGCAGAGGGAAAGCGGTTTGCGGCAGGCAGTTGCCTGCCGAACCCGTCCAGTTCCAGCTCAGCTCCGTCGTTGTACCCGCCGGCACGGGCCGCGGGTTCATACCACTGGATGTCCACCACCACGGTGTCCCATCCGAACGGCAGCAGGTGCCGGGCCATAAACGCAGCATTGGCCAGCACCTCGTCCTCCGTGACGGTGGTGCCGTAGCAGTCCCAGCTGTTCCAGCCCATGGGCGGGGTCATCGCAAGTGTCATGAACTCAATTTACAACGATGTAATGACATGCCGCCACCCGCTTGACAGCCTTCTTGTTAGCGCTCACAGTTGACGAAGGGAAACCCATCAGCGGAGAGTCGATTCAATGAAGAACTGGGCAGGAAACCTCGAATACTCATCAGCGGACGTCCGCCGGCCGGGCTCCGTGGCTGAGCTTGCCGAGGTGGTTGCCGGTGCAGGCCGCGTCAAGGCCCTGGGCTCGCGGCACTCGTTCAACCGGGTGGGCGATACCGACGGCACGCACATCCTGCTCGACGCCCTGCCCCGGACCATTGAACTGGACTCAGCGCGCCGACGCGTCAAAGTCAGCGGTGGTGTGAGCTACGGCGAGTTGTGCCGCAGCCTTGAACAGTCCGGCGTGGCCATCCACAACCTGGCCTCACTCCCGCATATCTCCGTGGCCGGTGCCGTCCAGACGGGAACACACGGTTCCGGCGTGGACAACCCTTCCCTTGCCGGGGCTGTCCAAAGCATCGATCTGGTCCGCCCGTCCGGTGAGCTGGCAACCCTTTCGCGTGACGACGGCGACGAATTCCTGGGCAGTGTGGTGGCCCTCGGCGCACTGGGCATCGTGACAGGCCTTGAACTCTCGGTATGGCCGAGCTTCCGGATGCGCCAGCGCGTCCTGGAGAACCTTCCCTGGGACAGGGCACTGGCAGATTTCAACACGCTGGTTTCCAGCGCCTACAGTGTCAGCCTGTTCACTGACTACGCCGGCGAATCCATCAGCCAGGTGTGGCTGAAGGCCCTCGATTCCGAGCCAGCGCTTGTTGACACGTTCGGGGCCACCGCCGCGACCCAATCCCGGCATCCGCTGCCGGACATGTCAGCGGAAAACTGCACGCCGCAGTTCGACGAGCCTGGCCCCTGGCTGGACCGCCTGCCGCACTTCCGCCACGAGTTCACCCCCAGCAACGGCGAAGAACTCCAGAGCGAATTCATCCTGCCGCTGGAGCACGCGCCGGCTGCCCTGCAGGCCGTCCGCGGCTTGGCGGACAAGCTGGCTCCCCTGCTGTTTGTGTCTGAAATCCGGACGGGCGCCGCCGACGAATTCTGGCTCAGCCCGTTCTACCGGCAGCAGAGCGTGGCTCTGCACTTCACCTGGAAGCCGCTCCAGGCCCACGTGGAAGCGCTCCTGCCCGAGCTGGAGGAGCTGCTGCAACCCTTCGGCGCCAGGCCGCACTGGGGCAAGCTGTTCACCCCGTCCGGCCATGATTGGGACCAGCTGTACCCGCGGTTCGCGGATTTCCGCACACTGGTGTCCAGGCACGATCCGGAAGGCAAGTTCCGCAACGGCCTGCTGGACAGCATCCTGGGTGTCAGGACAGCGGCGCCGTAGCGAAGCTCAGCAGGACTTTGCCGGATTCGGCGGAGTTGCGGGCGACGGCGAAGGCTTC
>NZ_QAIQ01000324.1 GCF_003061105.1 Arthrobacter sp. HMWF013 | reverse complement strand
CTTTGGCTTCGCGTCCGGAGGCCTCATACATGGCCTCAAGGGCCGGATCCAGGGTGCTCATTGCGTTCAAGTCTACTGTGGGGCCCTTGGCACGCGGGGTTCCATACTCCGGAGGATCGGATTCCAGAGTGTTCATCACCACGGGGCCCGAGGGGTCCGTCCCGTCCTTTAGCAACCGCAAGGGCAACTCCACTCCTGTGTCAGGCCACTCCGAGTAATGCCAGAACTGAGGTCTGGCCACTCTGAATCAGGCAGGTATTTCTCCGGCGATTGGCTGCCGGCCAATTCTTCGGGCCGCACGGTGTTCAGCTGACCCGCAATCCATAACCCCGCCCGACAGGCAAATATTCCCCAAAAGTGCAAGACTAGAACCGACTTCGCCGCATTCGACGCGGTTCGTCCAGCCAGGAGGAAATCCATGTCCTTTGTCCGCAATCTCGCCCGTCCCATGCTCGCTTCAAGTTTCGTCGCCGCCGGGTTGGACAAACTCAAAAACGCCGACGACACTGCCCAGCAGCTCTCCCCTCTCCTGAAGAAGGCAGCAGCGTCGCTGCCATTCCGCACCGACGAGCGGACGCTGGCACGGGTAATCGGCGGAACCCAGATTGGTGCCGGAATTCTGTTCGGCCTGGGCAAGTTCAGCCGTCTCTCGGCAACGGTACTGACAGTCATTTCGCTCCTGAACACCTTCGTGGAATGGCGCAGCGCCGACATCAGCACCAAAGCAGGCCGTGAGGCCCGGCGGAGCCAGTTGCTGAAGAACATCTCACTCAGCGGCGGAGCCCTGCTCGCATCAGTTGACACCGCCGGCAAGCCGGGCCTCGCGTGGCGTGCCGAGCACCTCGCCGCGGACGCCAAAAAGACCACCGGCAAACAGCTCCACAAGGCGGACAAGGCTGTCCGCCGTGCCGTGGAGCAGGCAACGGGGGCGTAAGGACGGATGACCGGTTCCACCCCCGCAGCTTCCGCCGCCACGTCCGGCTCCGTTCCGCACTGGCCGGCTCCATTCGCCAGCCGGCCGATCAATGCCACTGTCACGGTGCCGGGTTCAAAGTCCCTGACCAACAGATTCCTGGTGCTCGCCGCGCTGGCTGACGGCCCGTCACGGCTCAGGGCTCCCCTGCACTCCCGTGACTCCGCCCTGATGATTGATGCGCTCCGCCAGTTGGGTGCCACCATCACCGAGGTGCCCGGCGACGGCGCCTTCGGGCCGGACCTCGAGGTCATTCCCCTGAGCCAGGAGGCGCCGTCGTCACGGACGCGCATCGACTGCGGGCTTGCAGGAACCGTGATGCGTTTTGTCCCGCCGCTGGCGGCACTGCGGAACGGCGTGAGTGATTTCGACGGCGATCCCCATGCCAGGAAGCGCCCCATGGGCACCATCATCGAGGCCCTGAAGGGGCTCGGCGTGACGTTGACAGCGGACGACGGCGGCACCCCCACTTCGCTGCCGTTCAGTGTTGAGGGCACCGGGGAAGTCCGGGGCGGCCACCTGGTGATCGACGCCAGCGCGTCGTCACAGTTTGTCTCGGCCCTCCTGTTGGTGGGTGCGAGGTTTACGGAGGGACTCCACCTCGAGCACGTCGGAAAACCTGTGCCGAGCCTGGACCACATCAACATGACTGTGGCAGTGCTCCGGGGTGTCGGCGTGGCCGTTGATGACTCGGTGCCCAACCACTGGGTGGTGGCGCCCGGACCCATCCGCGCGTTTGACCAGCGCATCGAACAGGACCTCTCCAACGCGGGTCCATTCCTGGCCGCTGCCCTGGCCACGGGAGGAACAGTGCGGATCCCGGACTGGCCCGAAGGAACCACTCAGGTAGGAGATCTGTGGCGCAGCATCCTGGCGGACCTGGGCGCGGAAGTAAGCATGGCGGACGGTGTCCTGACCGTCACCGGCGGGCGTGAGATCAAGGGTGGCAACTTTGCCGAAACAAGTGAACTCGCCCCCACTGTCGCGGCGCTTTGCGCTCTGGCCAACGGTCCCTCACGGTTGACCGGCATCGCCCACCTGCGCGGCCACGAGACAGACAGGCTCGCGGCACTCGTCACAGAAATCAACCGGCTCGGCGGGGACGCCGAGGAGACCAGCGACGGCCTGGTGATCCGGCCTGCCACGCTGCACGCCGGCGTCGTCCACAGCTACGCCGACCGCCGGATGGCAACCGCCGGCGCCATCCTGGGCCTGGCGGTACCCGGTATCGAAGTCCAGGACATCGCCACCACAGCCAAGACCATGCCGGAGTTCCCGCGGATGTGGGCTGACATGCTCGCCCAGGGCGGATCCGCAGCTGCGGCGGCGGAAGGTTCCACCGGTGGCGCGCAGTACTGATTCCTGGGACGAGTCCGATGTCCGGATCCGGCCCAGCAAAAAAGGCTCCCGGCCGCGGACCAAGGACCGGCCCAGCCACGACGACGCCGTCACCGGCCGCATTATCACCGTTGACCGCGGCAGGTATACCGCCATCGTCGGGGAAGGCTCCGGGGACGAACGGGTCATCATTGCCGCTCGCGCCCGCGAGCTACGGCGCTCCCCTGTGGTGGCCGGCGACTTCGTCTCCCTCGTAGGGGACGTCTCCGGCGAACCCGACACGCTGGCCCGCCTGGTCAGGATCCAGGACCGCCGGACCCTTCTTCGCCGCAGCGCGGATGACACGGACCCGATTGAGCGCGCCGTAGTGGCCAATGCTGATCAGCTGGTGGTGGTGGTGGCCGCCGCCAATCCTGAGCCCCGCACCGGCTTTATCGACCGCGCCCTCGTGGCCGCCTACGACGCCGGCATTGAGCCGCTGCTGCTCGTCACCAAGGCTGACGTCAAGGACCCCGCTGAACTGTTGTCCAACTATGAGCACCTGGACTTTCCGGTCATCATCAGCCGGACGGCAGACTCGGCCGCCTCCGGTATCGACGCCCGCTCGGACGACGGCCTCTCCGCGCGGCTGGACAGTGACGCTGTGGAGCAGCTACGGGCCCACCTGGACGGGAAAGTGACAGTAATGCTGGGCCACTCGGGAGTGGGCAAATCCACCATGGTCAACGCGCTCACCGGAGCGGAACGGGCCACTGGCGGCGTGAACGCGGTGACGGGCCGCGGCCGCCATACGTCCTCGTCGGCCCTGGCCCTGAAACTCACCGATGCCCCGGCGGGAAGCTGGATCATCGATACCCCTGGAATCCGCTCGTTTGGCCTGGCGCACGTGGACCCCGACCGGATCCTGCGGTCCTTCCCGGACCTGGAGCCGGGCACTGACGCCTGCGAACGCGGCTGCAAGCACAACGCCGCAGCCGTCAACTGTGGCGTGGACGCGTGGGTGGCCGCCGGCAACGCAGGCCCCACCGGACCGGCCCGGCTCGCATCGTTGCGGCGACTGCTCGGTGCAGATCCGCGGCTGGAAGGCCAGGAAACCAAGGAACTGGGCAGCATCAGCTAGCCGTTGACCGTCCACCTCCCGGGCCCAGCAGCCCGGAGACGGTAGTTTGTAACCATGATCCAACCCGCTTCGAGCTACAACGATGACCTGCGCCTGGCCCATGTGCTGGCCGATTCCGTGGATGACCAGACCATGAGCCGCTTCAAGGCCCAGGACCTGCACATCGAGACCAAGCCTGACCTGACGCCGGTCACCGACGCCGACAAAGCCGCGGAGGAAGCCATCCGCGGCCAGCTCTCCCGCTCGCGTCCCCGCGACGCCGTGCTCGGGGAAGAATTCGGCAGCTCCGGCCACGGGGCACGCCGCTGGATCATTGATCCCATTGACGGCACTAAGAACTTTGTCCGCGGCGTTCCGGTCTGGGCCACGCTGATCGCCCTCGTTGACGAAGGCGAACCGGTTGTGGGAGTGGTCAGCGCGCCAGCCCTGGGGAAACGCTGGTGGGCCGCGAAAGGTGCCGGAGCCTACATGGGCCGGTCGCTCGCAGCCGCCACCAGGCTCCGCGTCTCGGACGTGTCAAAGCTGTCAGATGCCTCCCTCTCCTATTCGAGCCTTGGAGGCTGGAAGCAGCGCGGCAACCTCGATGAGTTCCTGGGGCTGACAGAGGATGTGTGGCGCACGCGCGCATTCGGCGATTTCTGGTCGTACTGCATGGTGGCCGAAGGTTCCGTGGACATCGCCTGCGAGCCTGAGCTCAATCTGTACGACATGGCTGCGCTGGTCCCCATTGTGGTGGAAGCAGGTGGCCGCTTCACGTCGCTCGAAGGCGTGGACGGGCCGTTCGGCGGCAACGCCCTGGCCACGAATTCCATCCTCCACTCCGAGGTCCTCAAGCGCCTGAATCCGGAACTGGACGATCTCCTCTAGTCCGTCACCGGGACGTTATTTCGAATTATCGACGGCGGGCGCCTCCTGATGGGGGCGTCCGCCGTCGTATGTTCGGAGAAACTCCGCTTACCCAAATGTGCGTAACAAAGCCCTTAACATTCGGCGCGGCTTTTTCCCGGCCGGGGACATGTCCTACGCTCTTAACAGGTCACGAGTGCCAGCGCTAAACCCCGGTTTGCTGGCCGGCAACCCTCCATTCGCGGTGGGGTGCCCCGGGTGACGACCAGGCCGGTCCGGAACGGACCCGGCAAGCGCGGATTCCCGGCCAACGGGCGTCCTTTCAAAGTGAGGTCTCCGTGACAACTGCCACTGTCTCCCCCAACGCCGTTTCCCCAGTTCACACAGCGGGCTCCGCCTTCAGCGATCCGTTCGCCATCGCCGGGCGCCCCCTTTCCGCTGTCACCGGAGCTGAAATCCAGGCCCCGCTGATCCAGGGTGGCCACGTCCGGTACGCCAACCTGGATTACGGCGCCTCCGCACCGGCTCTCTCCGTGGTGTCCGCCTACCTGAACGAGATCCTGCCGTTCTATGCCAGCGTCCACCGCGGTGCCGGCTATGCATCGCAGATCAGTACCTCCGTCTACGAGAACTCACGGAACATCGTGCGTAACTTCGTGGGCGGCCGGCCGGACGACTCCGTGATCTTCACCCGGAACACCACAGACTCGCTGAATCTGTTGGCCGGTTGCCTCCCGCTGACGGACGGACGGCCAAACGGCGATGTGCTTTACCTGGACATAGAGCACCACGCCAACCTTCTTCCATGGCAGGGCGTGCCGCACCGCAGCGTTGTCGCTGCAGACACCATCACCGGGACCATCGAAGCGCTCCGTGCCGAACTTGAACAGGGAAGCGTCAGCCTCCTCGCCGTCACGGGCGCGTCGAATGTCACCGGCGAAATTCTCCCCATCCGGACGCTGGCGGCCCTGGCCCACGAGTTCGGAGCCCGGATTGTGGTGGACGCCGCCCAGCTCGCTCCGCACCGCCGGATCAACATCAACGCTGACGGCGTCGACTACGTGGTCTTCTCCGGCCACAAGCTCTACGCCCCGTTCGGCGCCGGTGTGCTGGTGGGCCGCACGGACTGGCTCGACGCCGGCAAGCCCCACCTCGCCGGCGGCGGCGCCGTCCGTGAGGCAAGGCTCGACGGCGTCAGCTGGGCCACGGGCCCCGCCCGGCACGAGGGCGGCTCCCCCAACGTCCTGGGTGCGGCCACGCTGGCGCGCGCCACCCAGGTCCTCGCATCACTGGATCAGGAACGCTGGCACGCCCACGAATCAGTCATCAGGGCTTTCCTGGTGGAAGGACTGCAGAAGATCGACGGCGTCACTGTCCACCAGATCTTCTCTGACACGGACGCTGAAACCGGCACTATCGGCGTCGTGAACTTCTCTGTGGCCGGCTACGACGCGGGCTTGGTGGCTGCCTATCTCTCGGCCGAGCACGGCGTCGGCCTCCGGGATGGCCGCTTCTGCGCCCACCCGCTGCTGAAGCGCCTCGGACTTCCCTCGGGATCGCTGCGGGCGAGCTTCGGAGTGGGGTCACGGCTTGAGGATGCGCAGCGGCTGCTGGCCGGCATCGAGCAACTCCGAAGCTCGGGCCTCGGCTGGGACTACGTGGTGGATTCAGGGCGCTGGGTTCCGGCCAACGACACCCGCACGTACCCGGAGTGGGCGCCGAACACACCCGGAACGGCCGGCGCGGCACCGTGCCTTGATGACTGAGCATTCCTGATCAGCAGGCCGCGATCAGGCGGCTGCGGTCAAATGCGGTAAATTCGAAGGATACCCATGGGCATCAGTTGAAGGAGGCCGCACGTGGCACGGGGTGGCCCCAGGCTTGACCATGGCCGCCGCCAGGAGCTCGGCCAGAGCTTCCAGGATGGCGGCGAGCACTACCAGCGGGTTCGCCCCGGCTACCCGGGCGAATCAGCGGACTGGCTGATCCCGGCCGGGGCCAGGGACGCCGTGGACGTTGGCGCCGGTACGGGCAAGTTCACCGCCCTCCTGCTGGAACGCGGCCTCACAGTCTCAGCGGTGGATCCTTCCGGGGACATGCTCGAACAACTGCGCGCCCATCATCCTGAGGTGTCCGCAACCCGAGGGACAGCAGAGGCAACAGGGCTCCCTGACTCTGTGTTCGACGTCGTCAGCGTTGCGCAGGCGTGGCACTGGTGCGATCCGCTGCCCGCGAGCACGGAACTGGCACGTATCCTTCGCCCCGGTGGAACGCTGGGCCTGATCTGGAACCAGCTGGACACGTCCATTCCCTGGGTTCACCGGCTGTCCCGCATCATGCACGCGGGTGATGTGTACAAGCCTGGTTTCCGGCCCGTAGTGGGGCCCGGGTTCGGTGGCCTCGAGAGCCATGTCACCAGGTGGGAGGACAGGCTCAGCACGGCGGAAATCATGGAGCTGACGAAGTCCCGCAGCTATTACCTGCGTGCCACGGAGGCAATACGCGGCAAAGTGTTGGCGAACCTCGACTGGTACCTCCACGAGCATCTGGGACACGATGTCGACGAAGAGGTCAGCCTGCCGTATCTGACCCTGACATGGCGGGCAGCCAGGGTGTGATGCCCGCCAGCGGGTAGGCTTGAGGGGTGAAGACCAGCGCGCCCTCCTCCTCCATCGAGGACTACGTCAAGGTCATTTACGGCTTTACCGAATGGCAGGCCAAACCCATCACGTCCTCGCAGCTGGCACAGCGTCTGGGCGTTGCGAACTCATCGGTCTCGGAAATGGTGCGCAAGCTCAAGGACCAGGGGCTGGTTGACCATAAACCGTACAGCGCCATCACCCTGACGCCGGCCGGCGTTCGGCTGGCGCTGTCCATGGTGCGCCGCCACCGCCTGATCGAAACCTACCTTGTGCAAGAGCTCGGCTATAGCTGGGATGAAGTCCATGATGAAGCCGAACTGCTCGAGCATGCGGTCTCGGACACGTTCATTGAGCGGATGGCCACCAAGCTGGGCAACCCCCAGCGGGACCCGCACGGCGATCCCATCCCCTCGGCGGATGGCACCGTGATGTTGCCTCCCGCCCACCTGTTGGCTGAACTCGACGAGGGCCACACAGGTCGAATTACCCGCATCAGCGACGAGAATCCGGACCTGCTGCGATACCTGGCGGCGGAGGAAATAGACCTCGACGCCGAGGTGGAGGTCCTGGGGCGCAGGCCGTTCGGGGGCGCCCTGATGGTACGGATCCGCAACGGAGGCAGGACCCGGGACTACGATCTGGCAGATGCAGTGACGGCGGCGCTGTGGGTTCACAGCGACCACAACCACGCGGGCTGTGTCCTTGTACCTGCTCAATGAAGAACGCCGGAATGCCTGACTGGCGGGCATGGCTGGCAGTGGCGGCAGGCGGACTGATTGGAACGGAACTCCGCTACGCCCTGGGGCTCGTTTTCCCTGAATCCGCCGGCCAGGTCCCCTGGACCACGCTGGGCATCAACGTGGCGGGGAGTTTCGTGCTGGCTGTTCTCACGACGCTATGG
>NZ_QAIQ01000029.1 GCF_003061105.1 Arthrobacter sp. HMWF013 | reverse complement strand
ACTCGATGACGTTGACTCCGGCTACTTCGAATCCGACGATGCCGAGTCCGATGAGGATTCCGTGGAAACGGACGAACTGGAGCCCGGCACATCGGAGCACGGCGACGCCCAAAACAACGATCAGCACGGCGAAGACGAGCACCACGAAGAGGCGAACGCAGACCGCGACGACACCGGCCACTCCGAAGGACGGGACAGCTAACCGGCTATGACTGCAGTTCCACTGATTTCCCTGTTCGATGCGCTCCTGGCGGACCTGGACGGCGTGGTCTACGCCGGCCCGCACGCCATCCCGGGCGCTGTGGACTCGCTCCAGCAACTGGCCGGATTGGGGATCGGCCTCGGCTACGTCACCAACAACGCATCCCGTTCTCCCGCGCAGGTGGCGGCGCATCTCCGTGACCTCGGGGCGCCGGCTGAAGACGAGCAGGTGGTCAGTTCCTCGCAGGCTGCGGCTGAGCTGCTGGCTTCCTTGCTGGCCCCGGGAGCGAAGGTTCTGATCACCGGCAGCCCAGCGCTGGCGCAGGAAATCGAACTGGTGGGACTGACCGCAGTCCGAAGCCAGGCTGAAGATCCAGTGGCTGTGGTCCAGGGCTTCAGTCCTGACATCGGCTGGAAGGATTTGGCCGAGGCGACATACGTGGTGTCCGCGGGTGCGCTCTGGGTGGCCACCAATACGGACATGTCCATTCCCCAGGCCCGGGGGATCGCCCCCGGCAACGGCACACTCGTGGCGGCTGTCGCGGCCGCCACCGGTCAGCGGCCGCAGGTTGCGGGCAAGCCGGAGGCACCCCTCTTCCACGCTGCCGCGAAACGGCTCGCCGCGGACCGCCCGCTGGTTGTGGGTGACAGGCTGGACACTGACATCCTGGGCGGCAACAACGCCGGCTTTTCCACGGTGGCCGTCCTCACCGGCGTGGACACACGGGAAACGATCCTGGCGGCACGGACAGCCGAACGGCCGGATTACCTCATCGCTTCCCTGAGCGACCTCCACTATCCCTACCCTGATATTGACCAGACCGACGGCATCTACCGCTGCGGCCGCGCCACGGCGCAGGTCACCGGCCAGACCGTGAGCATCCAGGGTGCCGAAGATGACCTGGACTCGTGGCGTGCCGCGTGCGCGGCGTGGTGGACCGCCGTCCCGGAAACCGCCGAGGCCGTGGCGCCAAAACTCGAATGGCGCACTCATTAGACTGGTCCAATGACTGAGCTGAACCAAAAGAACGAACCCGAAGCAGCCCAGCCAACGCCTGACTGGCCCGCAGCAACCGCAGACGGCATCGACGATCCTTCCGTGGCGGCTATCGTGACCGCGCTTGACGGGGTCCAGGCCTTGCCTGTGGCGGAGCACGAAACCGTTTACAGTGAGCTGCACGATGCCCTGCTCCAGGCCCTGAATGAAGACGCCCCGCTGGGCGAGGGCAGGTCCTGAGCGTGGCACGGCTCGACCAGGCCCTCGTTGCGCGCGGGCTGGCCAGGTCCCGGACGCACGCGGCCGCGCTGATCGCCGAGGGCAAAGTGAGTTCCGCCGGGCAGGTCCTTTCCAAGGCGTCCCTCCAGGTGGACGAGGACAAGGAACTTGCCGTCCAGCACACCGAGGAAGACAGCTACGTCAGCCGTGCCGGCCACAAACTGGCCGGCGCGCTGGATGCTTTCCCGGACGTCGTCGTTGCGGGAAAGAGATGCCTGGACGCAGGGGCCTCCACCGGCGGCTTCACCGAAGTGCTGTTGCGCAGGGGTGCGGCGCACGTGGTGGCGGTCGACGTCGGGCACGACCAGTTGGTCCCGCAACTGCGCAGCGATCACCGGGTCGCCGTGCATGAGGGCATGAACGTCCGGTACATGACGCCGGAGGACATCGGCGGACTGGCCGAACTGACCGTTGCCGATCTCTCCTTCATCTCATTGACCCTGGTGGTCCTGCCGCTGGCACTGTGTACCAGGCCGGGCGGCGACCTGGTGCTGATGGTCAAGCCACAGTTCGAGATCGGCAAGGACCGTCTGGGGCGGACGGGCGTGGTGAATTCCGAGCGGGAACGCCGGATGGCAGTGGAAAAGGTCGCCAACGCAGCGCTCGACGCCGGCATGGACTTGCGCGGTTTGGCGGCCAGCCCGCTGCCGGGCCAGGACGGAAACGTCGAATACTTCCTGTGGATAACGCGCAGGATGACTCAAGACCTGCCTAAGATCGAAGAGCGCCACGCAGCCATTGCGAGGCTGCTTGGAACAATCTGGCCGAACCACTAGAAAGCGGAACCCGATGAGCAGGCGAGTACTTGTCCTTGCCCACACTGGCCGCGAGGAAACATTGAAGGCTGCCTGGGAAGCGTGCGCCCAGTTGCATGACTCCGGCATTGTCCCCGTCATGCAGGAATCCGAACTCGCAGACATGGAGAGATTCTTCGGGCACCTGACACAGCCCGTCGAGGTCCTGCATGACCACGTGATGCTGCCGGACGTTGAACTGGTGATGGTTCTCGGCGGGGACGGCACCATCCTGCGTGCCGCGGAACTCGTCCGGGAAGTGGACGTGCCCCTGCTCGGCGTGAACCTCGGCCACGTGGGCTTCCTGGCCGAAAGTGAGCGCGCCGACCTCGCCCAGACGGTGGAATGGATTGCCCGCCGCGACTACACGGTGGAAGAGCGCATGACCATCGACGTCCAGGTCTGGGTCCGCGGCCAGAAAATCTGGCACACCTGGGCGCTGAATGAAGCCGCCATCGAAAAGGGCAACCGCGAACGGATGCTGGAGGTGGTAACCGAGGTGGACGAGAGGCCGTTGACCTCCTTCGGGTGCGACGGCGTGGTGCTGGCCACTCCTACGGGCTCCACTGCCTACGCATTCTCAGCCGGCGGCCCGGTGGTCTGGCCTGAGGTGGAAGCCCTGCTGATCGTTCCCATCAGCGCCCACGCGCTGTTCGCCAAACCGCTGGTGGTCTCTCCCCGCTCGCGGCTGGCAGTGGAAGTCCTCAACCGCACTGATGCCCAGGGTGTCCTGTGGTGCGACGGCAGGCGCTCGGTGGACCTGCCGCCCGGAGCGCGCGTGGAAGTCACCAAATCTGCCACGCCGGTCCGGCTGGCCCGGACCCATCAGACGCCGTTCTCGGCCCGGCTGGTCCGCAAGTTCGAGCTCCCCATCCATGGCTGGCGGGGGCCCGTTCCCCAGTCGGAAGCCATCCACACCGGGCCCATTCCCATCGTCCGGACGCCCCGGCCCATGCCGCCGCTCCAGGTACCCTCCGGGGACCATCCAGACGACGAAACCGATCCCGCGACTGCAAAGTGAACCATGCTTGAAGAACTGAGAATCCGCGATCTGGGCGTCATCACCGACGCCACCCTGCCACTTGGCCCGGGCCTGAGCGTCGTCACGGGCGAAACCGGTGCCGGCAAAACGATGGTGGTCACCGCCGTCGGCCTCCTCCTGGGGGCCAGGTCCGACGCCGGAGCCGTCCGAAGCGGGGCCAAGAGCGCCACCGCGGAAGCCGTCCTCAAGCTCGACGCGGGGCACGCCGCGGTTGCCCGGGCACTGGAAGCGGGGGCGGACGTTGAAGAGTTCGACGGCGGCGCTGAACTCATCCTTGCCCGTCGCCTCGGTGCCGACGGGAGGAGCCGTGCATTCCTGGGCGGACGTGCCGCCCCGGTGGGCGTCCTCGCCGAAATCGGCGAAACCCTGGTGGTGGTCCACGGCCAGTCGGACCAGATCCGGCTGAAGGGCGCCGCGGCCCAGCGTGGCGCCCTGGACAAGTTTGCCGGTGAGGCGCTGGCCGGTCCGCTGGGAACCTATCAGGGGCTGTACAGCCACTGGAAGACCAGCCAGGCCGAACTGGAATCGCTTCGCAGCGCGGCGCGGGACAGGCTTCGCGAAGCTGAGTCGCTGGAAGCCGCCCTGGCCGAAATCGATGCTGTGGATCCGCAGCCGGGGGAGGACGAGTCCCTCAAAGCCGAAGCAGTGAAGCTTGCCAACGTCGAAGAACTGAGGATCGCCGCCAACACCGCACATCAGGCGCTGATCGCCGAGGACTACGGCGACGCAGGGGACGCCACCACGTTGGTGGATGCCGCCAAACGGACCCTTGAACATGTGGCGGAGCACGATGCCGAGCTGGGGCAGGCCGCCGCGCGGCTGGCCGAAGTAGGCTTCCTGCTCAACGACATCGCCACTGAGCTGGCCAGCTACCAGGCGGGCCTGGACTCGGAGGGGCCGGAACGGCTCGCCGAGATTGAGGGCCGGCGCGCTGACCTGGCCAAGCTGGTCCGCAAGTACGCGCCCAGCATCGACGAGGTACTGGTCTGGGCAGAAAATGCCCGGGTCCGTTTCGATGAACTGCAGGACGATTCGAGCAGGATCGAGGCGCTGGAGGCGGACGTGGCCCGCACTGAGGCCGAGCTCCAGAAGCAGGCAGCGGCCGTCAGCAAGATCCGGGCCAAAGCTGCCAAGGACCTCTCCGGCCGCGTCAGTGCCGAGCTCAAGGCGCTGGCCATGGCTGATGCCACGCTGGTGATCACCCGGGAGGCCGCAGCCCATCTGATGCCCTACGGGGCCGACGAGATCACGTTCCTACTGCAGCCCCATTCGGGCGCGCCCGCGCGTCCGCTGGGCAAGGGCGCATCCGGCGGCGAACTCTCCCGCGTGATGCTCGCCATTGAGGTGGTGCTTGCCGCCGTGGATCCGGTGCCCACGTTTGTTTTCGACGAAGTGGATGCGGGCGTCGGCGGCAGGGCCGCCGTCGAGATCGGCCGCCGGCTGGCCATGCTGGCACAGCACGTCCAGGTCCTGGTGGTCACCCACCTGCCCCAGGTTGCCGCCTTCGCGGACCAGCACATCACCGTCACCAAAACTTCGGTCAGGGGAGCCGACGGCGGCACAGCCACCGGCTTCACGTCCAGTGATGTTCGCCTCCTCGACGGCCCCGAACGGGTCATTGAGCTCGCCCGGATGCTGGCCGGCCAGGAGGACTCTGAATCAGCCCGGGCCCATGCCCAGGAGCTGCTGGACGACGCAAAGCTGCTGCCGCAACGGGCCTAGGAACAGGCCCGGGGGCGTCAACCCCTTGATCGCAGGGGGTGATGCCCTGCACACTGGAGCATTTGGGGAACAGTTCCTGATCCGGGAAAGGCTCAATTGATGATAGGCTCAAATTCCGTGGTGCAGCGATCAAATTCCCGTGTAAATTCCCGGTTCCCGGGCTCATCCAAGACGACCAAACACATCTTCGTAACCGGTGGTGTGGCGTCCTCGCTCGGTAAGGGACTGACGGCTTCAAGCCTCGGTCACCTGCTGCGGGCTCGCGGCCTGTCTGTAACAATGCAGAAGCTCGATCCGTATCTGAACGTGGATCCGGGCACGATGAACCCCTTCCAGCACGGCGAGGTCTTCGTTACTGACGACGGCGCCGAGACCGACCTGGACATCGGGCACTACGAGCGCTTCCTCGACGAAAACCTCGAGGGCTCGGCAAACGTCACCACCGGTCAGGTCTACTCGACCGTGATCGCCAAGGAACGCCGTGGCGAATACCTGGGCGACACCGTCCAGGTCATCCCGCACATCACCGATGAGATTAAACGCCGCATGCGGCTGCCCGCCGAGGGCAAGAACGCGCCGGACGTCATCATCACCGAAATCGGTGGAACCGTGGGCGACATCGAGTCCCAGCCCTTCCTCGAATCAGCCCGCCAGGTCCGCCAGGACATTGGCCGTGGCAACGTCTTCTTCGTCCACGTATCTTTGGTCCCGTACATCGGACCTTCGCAGGAACTGAAGACCAAGCCGACGCAGCACTCCGTGGCAGCCCTGCGCTCCATCGGCATCCAGCCGGAGGCCATTGTGATCCGCTCGGACCGCGAAGTCCCCGAGCCCATGCGCGCCAAGATCGGACGCATGTGCGACGTCGATATCGAAGCGGTCATCGGCTGCCCGGACGCGCCGAGCATCTACGACATCCCCAAGACCCTGCACACCCAGGGCCTGGATTCCTACATCGTCCGCGCCCTTGACCTGCCGTTCAAGGATGTTGACTGGACCAGCTGGGACAAACTGCTCGAAGCAGTCCACAACCCCAAGCACCACGTGGAAATCGCACTGGTGGGCAAGTACATCGACCTGCCCGACGCCTACCTTTCCGTGACGGAGGCCCTGCGGGCCGGCGGCTTCGCCAACGAAACCAAGGTCAAGATCCGCTGGGTGCCGTCCGACGAATGCGAAACCCACGAGGGCGCCGTTGCGTCTTTGGATGGTGTGGACGCCATCTGCGTGCCCGGCGGCTTCGGCATCCGTGGCCTGGAAGGCAAGCTGGGCGCCCTGAAGTATGCGCGGGAAACACGGCTGCCTGTGCTGGGCCTGTGCCTGGGCCTGCAGTGCATGGTGATCGAATACGCCCGGAATGTGGTGGGCCTTGAGGGCGCATCCTCCAGCGAATTCGAGCCGGACTCCAAGTACCCCGTCATCGCCACCATGGAAGAGCAGCTGGACATCGTCGAGGGTAAGGGCGATCTCGGCGGCACCATGCGCCTGGGTCTGTACGAGGCAAAGCTCGACGCCGGCTCCGTCATCGCCGAGACCTACGGCACCACCGAAGTCAGCGAGCGGCACCGCCACCGTTACGAGGTCAACAACAAATACCGCGAGCAGATCGCGGCCCAGGGCCTTGTCTTCTCGGGAACGTCTCCGGACGGCAAGCTGGTCGAATACGTCGAGCTGCCGCGCGAAGTCCACCCGTACTACGTAGCCACCCAGGCGCACCCGGAACTCAGCTCGCGTCCCACCCGGCCGCACCCACTGTTCGCCGGTTTGGTCAAGGCTGCATTGGACCACCAGAACGCACAGGACGTGCTGGCCGTCAAGCCCGTACGCACGGTTGCCGCCAAGTAAATACCGACGACCCTGAGGACGGCGCGATGCCCGGAATTCCTGAAACCCCCTCTGCTGCCCGGAGGGTTTCGGATGCACTGAGCCCGCGCCGTCTTCTGTCTACGGAAAAGGTCTACGAAGGCCGGATCTGGGACGTTGTCAGCGACAGCTTCAAGCTCAGCGAGACCGGCGATGCCCTGACCCGCGACTACATCGACCATCCGGGCGCTGTGGCTGTCCTGCCGATGAACAGTGCCGGTGAGGTCCTGCTCATCAAGCAGTACCGCCACCCCGTGGGCATGGACCTGTGGGAAATCCCGGCCGGCCTCCTGGATGTGGAGGGTGAGGACTTTGTGGTGGGCGCTGCCCGCGAACTTGCCGAAGAGGCGGACCTTGCAGCCGGGCAGTGGAACGTCCTGGCCGACTTCTTCAACTCTCCCGGGTCCTCCAGCGAGGCCATCCGGATCTACCTGGCCCGTGAGCTCACGGACATTCCCCACCACGAGCGGCACGAACGTACCGACGAGGAAGCCGAGATCGAATTCCACTGGATCAGCCTTGACGACGCCGTCGCGTCAGTCCTGGCGGGCCGGCTGCACAACCCTTCCGCCGTCGTCGGAATCCTGGCGGCCGCCGCAGCGCGTGCTGACGGCTTTGCCGGGCTGCGTCCCGCGGACGCACCCTGGCCTGCGCACCCCAGCCAGCGTTAATGTCCGCGGAACCCATGGCCGAGGCTTCCCCGGCAGAGCAGGCCACTCCACCTGCCGCGCCGCCCACAGCCATCGACCGCGCCATCACGGAGTACCTCCAGCACATGGGCGTTGAGCGGGGGCTTGCACTGAACACGCTCTCGGCCTACCGCCGCGACCTGACACGGTACGCCCGCTACCTTGCAGCCGAGGGCTGCCAGGCCCCGGACCAGATCACCCGCCATCACGTCACCGGCTACGTCATGGCCCTCACGGACGGATCCGACGGCGGCACGGCCCTGGGCATCAGATCGGCCGCCAGGACGGTGGTGGCAGTCCGGGGACTGCACAAGTTCTGGGCCCTCGAAGGACTCACCCCTACCGATCCCGCCAGCGACGTCCATCCGCCCCTGCCAGGCAAAAGACTGCCCAAGGCCATCAGCGTGGATGAAGTCACCAGGATCCTGGAGGCGGCCGGAGCCGACACCGCCACCGGACTCCGGGACCGCGCCCTGCTGGAGTTCCTCTACTCCACCGGCGCCCGGATCAGCGAAGCCGTGGGCCTGGACGTGGACGACATTTCGCTTCAGGAGCCGGAATCCGGCCCGGCCATTGTCCGGCTCTTCGGCAAGGGCTCGAAGGAACGGCTCGTCCCGCTCGGATCCTATGGGGCGCGGGCACTGGACGCCTACCTGGTGCGCGGCCGCCCGTTGCTGGCCGCGAAAGGCAAAGGAACACCCGCGCTTTTCCTGAATGCCCGCGGCGGAAGAATCAGCCGACAAAGTGCCTGGACCATCCTGAAGGCGGCGGCGGACAAAGCCAACATCACCAAGGACGTCTCCCCGCACACCCTCCGGCATTCCTTCGCGACACACCTGCTCGAAGGGGGCGCAGACGTCCGCGTGGTGCAGGAACTGCTGGGCCACGCCTCCGTGACCACCACCCAGGTCTATACGCTTGTCACGGCCGAGACCCTTCGTGAAATCTACGCCGCCGCCCACCCCCGGGCACTGGGCTAGCCATGGCAGGGGTGCCGGTCACGCTGTGCTTCCTGACCCGTGAGGTCGACGGTGTGCCCCAGGTCCTGCTGGGGCTGAAAAAGACCGGTTTCGGCCGCGGCAAAGTGGTGGGCCTGGGCGGTCACGTGGAACCGGGAGAATCCGACGCCGAAGCCGCGTGCCGCGAAGTCCACGAGGAATCCGGCGTGGTGGTCCTGCAGGAAGACCTCCGCGACGCCGGCGTGGTCACCTTCGACTTCCCGGCCCGCCCCGAATGGAACATGAGCACACGGCTGTTCGTCGCGGCCCGCTGGGCCGGCGAACCCGCCGAAAGCGCGGAGATCCTGCCGGAATGGTTCGACGTCGGAGCCTTGCCGGTGGAGCGCATGTGGCAGGACGCGGCGCACTGGCTGCCCCTGGCGTTGAGCGGAACGGTGCTGCGCCTGACGGTGGTCCTCAATGGCGACAACGAAACCGTGCGGGAAGTCCTGGACTACTCAAACCTCTGAGGCAACGGACTCCAAGGAAGCCCACCATTGGCAACGCGGGGTCACTTTTAGCCCGAAAAACCTCAATCATCGGGCCAGGAGTGACCCCGCGTTGCGGTTACCCCCGGACCGCGGATCCGCGGATCAGGGGATCCACGAAGAGCGCCGACGGCGGCGGGCCGGCCACCCCAAAAGGTGACCGGCCCGCCGTCGGCTGTGCCGTCGTCGTACGTTTCCGTCCGATCAGGGGACGTGCCGCTCCTCAACACCGTTGTATTCGCTCAGCGGGCGGATCAGCGAATTGGAATCGAGCTGCTCCATGATGTGGGCCGTCCAGCCGGTGATACGGCTGGCGACAAACAGGGGAGTGAACGTCTGCGTATCGAAGCCCATGAGGTGATAGGTGGGACCGGCAGGGTAGTCGAGGTTGGGCTTGATGGCCTTCGCCTCGTCCATCGCCTGCTCAAGGCCGTTGTACAGTCCCAGGAGCTCTGGGCGGCCGTAATGGGCGATCATTTTGTCCAGGGCAGCCTTCATGGTGGGCACGCGGGAGTCGCCGTGCTTGTAAACGCGGTGCCCGAAGCCCATGACCTTCTTCTTCTGCGCCAGGGCATCCTCCATCCACGCCTTCGCGCGGGTGGCGGCCTCCTCGAGGGACTCTTCGGAACGGATCCCGATCTCATCGAAGGTGTGCATGACTGCCTCGTTGGCGCCGCCGTGCAGCGGACCCTTCAGGGCCCCGATGGCGCCGGTGACTGCCGAGTGCAGGTCCGAGAGGGTGGAGGTGATGACGCGCGCCGTGAACGTGGAGGCGTTGAAGGAGTGCTCGGCGTACAGGATCATCGAGACGTTGAACGCCTCCACAACCTCCGGCACCTGTTCCTCACCGAAGGCCATCCAGAGGAAGTTGGCAGAGTACCCCAGGTCATCTCGGGGTTCCACTGCCTCCTGCCCGTGGCGGCGGCGCTGGTCGTAGGCAACCACTGCGGGCATCGCGGCGAAGAGATCCACGGCCTTGGCCATGTTGGCCTCGCGCGAGGAATCCTCCGCCAGCGGGTGCCGGGCCCCCATGACCGACGCCGCAGTCCGGCAGACATCCATGGGATGCGAGCTGGTGGGGAGCGCATCGACCACCTGCTTCACTACCGGGTCCAGGGCGCGCCCGGCCCGTTCGCGTGCGGTGAACTCCGCCAGCTGTTCAGCAGTGGGCAGTTCACCGTTCCACAACAGGAACGCCACTTCCTCAAAACTGCACCTCGCGGCGAGCTCCTGCACCGGATAGCCCCGGTACAGCAGGGAATTGGTGTCGGGGTTGACCTTCGAGACGGAGGTGTAGTCCACCACGACGCCGGCGAGACCCTTTTTGATGTCCTGTTCAGCCATGCTGAAACTCCTTTGTTCCTGTCGCCAGTTGTGCCGGCCGGAGCCGGAGATGTGGGGTGGGTCAGTTGGTTCCGGGGATCTGGAAATTGAAGACCCCCGTATCGAAACGGTTGTAGGCCTCATAGTCAACGAGGTCATACAAGCGCGAACGGGTCAGCATGTGTGAGACCTGTGCCTCCTGGGTTCCGTCTGCCTTAATCGATTCCAGAGTACGCTCCGCGGCCCCCATGGCACTACGGAGGAGGGTCACCGGATATATCACCATGTTGACGCCGACGCCGGCGAGCTGCTCCACGGTGAAAAGGTCGCTCTTGCCGAACTCGGTCATGTTGGCCAGGACCGGCACGTCCACCGCGTCGCGGATGGCCTGGAACTCGGACAGGTCCTTCATGGCCTCCGGGAAGATGGCGTCAGCTCCGGCCTCCACCAGCGCCTTTGCCCGGGACTGCGCCGCTTCCAGACCGTCCGTGGCGCGGATGTCGGTCCTGGCCATGATGAGGAAGTTCGGGTCGCGGCGGGCATCTGCTGCCGCCCGGATGCGCTTGGTGGCTGTATCCAGGTCCACCACGTTCTTGCCGTCCAGGTGGCCGCAGCGTTTCGGGTTGAACTGGTCCTCGATGTGGCAGCCGGCCAGGCCGGCGTTTTCGAGCTCCTGGATGCTGCGGGCCACGTTCATGGGCTCGCCGAACCCGGTGTCCGCATCCACCAGGCAGGGCAGGTCAGTCATCCGGGCGATCTGCCCGGCCCGGGTGGCCACCTCGGTGAGTGTGGTCAGACCGATGTCCGGCAGGCCAAGATCGTTGGCCAGGACAGCGCCGGAGATGTACACACCGGCGAAGCCCTTTTCCTCGATCAGCCGGGCAGAGAGCGGGTTGAAGGCACCCGGGAACTGGGCGATGGTACCGGAGGCCAGGAGTTCGCGGAGTCGGAGGCGCTTCTGTTCGGGCGTGGTGCTGGAGTAGAGCATTTAGAACAGCCCCTGGGGTGCGTTGCTCAGGTCGATGACGCCGGGCGCTGCCGTGATGTTCAGCTGGTCCAGCTCGCCGGGGCCAAGATCCGGAAGGCTTTCGGCCGCTGCGAGGAAACGCTCGATCTCCGCTTCCTCAACCAGTCCTGCGGCCAGACTGCGGAACTTGTTGATGTACTGCTGGCGGGCGAAGGGCCGTGCACCGAGCGGGTGGGCGTCGGCCACGGCGATCTGGTCGGTGATGACCGTGCCGTCGTTAAGGGTGATCTCCACAGATCCGCCGAAGGCCTTCTCTGCGATGTCCAGGGAGTGGTAGCGGCGGGTCCACTCCGGATCCTCCTCCGTAGTGACCTTGTGCCACAACTCCACGGTGTCCGGCCGGCCGGCGCGTTCGGGGGAGTATGAGTCGACGTGGTGCCAGGATCCGTCCTGCAGGGCGACGGTGAAGATGTACGGGATCGAGTGGTCCAGGGTTTCACGGCTGGCGGTGGGGCTGTACTTCTGCGGATCGTTCGCGCCGGAACCGATCACGTAGTGCGTGTGGTGGCTGGTCTTGATCAGGACCGACTTCACGTTGGCCGCATCCGTGGTTTCCGGGTGTTCCCGGTGAAGCTTCCGGGCCAGGTCAATCCAGGCCTGGGCCTGGTACTCGGCGGAGTGTTCCTTGGTGTAGGTGTCCATGATGGCGCGCTTGGCCTCGCCGGCCTCCGGCAGCGGGACCTCGTAGGAGGCGTCGGGGCCGTCCAGCATCCAGGCGATCACACCGTCTTCGCCTTCATAGATCGGGACCGGGGAGGTCTGGCCGCGCATGGAACGGTCCACGGCTTCCACTGCCATCTTGCCGGCGAAGGCGGGTGCATGGGCCTTCCAGGTGGAGATCTCGCCCTTGCGGGACTGACGGGTGGCCGTGGTG
This sequence comes from Arthrobacter sp. HMWF013, assembly GCF_003061105.1. Taxonomy (GTDB): domain Bacteria; phylum Actinomycetota; class Actinomycetes; order Actinomycetales; family Micrococcaceae; genus Arthrobacter. The sequence goes on along the minus strand of NZ_QAIQ01000029.1, from coordinate 6,618 downwards.
GTGTGCAGTGCTTGGCCGACTGACTGGAAGATGGTCTCGACGTCGAGGCCCAGGAGGGTGCCGATGCCGGCAGCAGCGGACGGGCCAAGATGCGCCACGTGGTCGATCTTGTGCTTGTGCAGGCAGATCGCCTTGACCAGGTTGACCTGGATTTCGTAGCCGGTGGCGATGCCCCGGATCAGGTCCTTACCACCGGCACCAACGTGTTGTGCGACGGCCAGGATGGGCGGGATGTTGTCCCCGGGGTGGGAATACTCAGCGGCCAGGAACGTGTCGTGGTAGTCCAGTTCGCGGACAGCGACGCCGTTGGCCCAGGCCCCCCACTCGGGGGAAACCCGGTCGGTGATGCCGAAGACGCTTGCACCCTTGCCGTTGGTGGTCGGTGAATGTGTCAGGGCCTGTGCCCGGGCTGCAACGATGGGGCCGCGGTTCAGGGAGGCGATGGCAACGGAGGCGTTGTCGATCACCCTGTTGATGACCATTTCGGTGACCTCGGCGGTCACCTCCACAGGATCGGCGGCAACAACGGCGATCTTGTGCGCCAGCTGGTCCTCGCGGGCGAGGTTCTCTTCGCTTTTGTAGACACGGACGTGGTTGAGCTTGACCATGGTGCTCCTCTAATGCGGGATGTGGGTTGCTTTGACGTGGGAAAGGCTGCGGTGCAGATGCAGGGTGGTGGCCGCTTCGGCGAGCCTGGCGTTGCCGGCGGCTATGGCTTCGGCGATCGCCGCATGTTCGAGGGCTGCGGCGTGGAGGCGCTGGGCGTCGTCGGCGGCGAGGCGGCGGACCCGGACCAGATGGATGCGCAGGCTGCGCATCGCCTGGGCGAGGTAGGAATTTGAGATGGCGGAGTCGATGGCTTCATCGAGCCGGCCCACCAGGGCGTAGTAGGCGTGCAGGGCAGGATCTGCGCCGGTGATGAGTTCCGGCGCACGGAGCAGTTCGGCGTGCAGTTCCTCGAACACTGCGCGCTCGCCGCGTTCGGCGGCCAGCGACGCCGCACGGCCCTCCAGGGTTTCACGCAGTTCGAACATCTCGTCGATGTCCTCCAGGGAGATGTCGGTGACGACGACGCCGCGGCCGCCCGCCGCCGTCAGCCCTTCTGCGCTAAGCCGGCTGAGCGCCTCCCGGAGCGGCGTGCGTGAGACTCCGAGGCGTTCCGCCTGCTCCACCTCTTGCAGGACGGTTCCCGGGGCGAGGCGCCATTCAATGATGTCATCGCGCAGTGCGGCGTAGGCCTTGTCGCTGGCTCGCATCACTGCCTCCTTCATTGGTTGGCTGACCGGGTGTGACGTTTCTTAGTGTATACACAGTCAGCGGATTTGGCCAGCAATTTTGAATCTATCCGCTATTGCGGTTGTTCTGTGTATACATTGGCCCTTGTGCGGTGCTGTGTCACCGGGCTAGCATGGGCCCCATCACAATGTCGTGGACAGGATGCAATTCATGGTTACCAAGAGCTACCAGGACAGCTACGGACAGAGCCTGGCGAAACCCGAAGACTTCTGGCTGGATGCTGCCGCGAAGATCTCCTGGACCGAACCCCCGCAGCAAGCTGTCGATTCCAGCACGGCGCCCTTGTTCCGGTGGTTTCCTGACGGCGTCCTGAACACTTCCTACAACGCCCTTGACCGTCATGTGGAGGCCGGGCGCGGAGACCAGGATGCACTCATCTATGATTCCGCGATGCTGGGGATCCAGCAACGGTTCACCTATGCGGAACTCACCGGGCTGGTGGCCCGGTTCGCGGGTGTGCTCCGCCGCCACGGAGTCGGCAAGGGCGACAGGGTGGTCATCTACATGCCGATGATTCCGGAAGCAGCCATCGCGATGCTTGCCACAGCCCGGCTGGGGGCGGTGCATTCGGTGGTGTTCGGCGGCTTTGCGCCCAAGGAACTGGCGTCCCGCATCAAGGACGCCGCTCCGGCCCTGGTGGTGACCGCGTCCGGCGGGATAGAGCCCTCCCGCCGGATCGAATACCTTCCCGCGGTCGCGGAAGCACTGCAGCTGGCCGGAGTATCTGACCTCCCGGTGATTGTCAGGTCGCGGGAGGGCTTCGCGTCCCCACTGTCGGACCACGCCGGCTGGCTGGACTGGGACGCCGAAATCGCCTCGGCGGAACCGGCAGCACCCGTGGACGTCAAAGCAACGGACCCGCTTTACATCCTCTACACGTCGGGAACCACCGGCAGCCCCAAGGGAGTGGTGCGGGACAACGGCGGCCATGCCGTGGCGCTCAGCTGGACCATGGAAAACATCTATGACATCGGCCCCGGCGACGTGATGTGGACAGCCTCCGACGTCGGCTGGGTCGTGGGGCACTCCTACATCGTCTACGGCCCCTTGCTGGCCGGGGCCACCACAGTCCTCTATGAAGGCAAGCCGGTGGGCACGCCTGATGCCGGGGCATTCTGGCGCGTGATCGGGGACCACAAGGTCAACGTGCTGTTCACCGCGCCCACGGCGTTGCGGGCCATCCGGAAGGCCGATCCCGAGGCCAGGCTGCTGCAGGATCATGACATCTCCAGCCTGCGGACACTCTTCGCGGCGGGGGAGCGGCTGGACACCGATACCTTCCATTGGGCATCGCAGTCCCTGGGCGTGCCGGTGGTGGATCACTGGTGGCAGACAGAGACCGGCTGGGCCATCTGCGCCAACCCGCGGGGGCTGGAGCAGCTCCCCATCAAGGCGGGTTCCCCCAGCGTTCCGATGCCGGGGTTCCGGCTCAACATCGTCGACGGCCTGGGGGAGGAGGTCGCCGCCGGGAAAGAGGGCAACATCGTGCTGGGGCTGCCGCTGCCGCCCGGAACGCTGACCACGCTGTGGGGCGACGACGAACGCTATATCTCCTCTTACCTGCAGGCATTCGAGGGTGTCTACGCCACCGGCGATTCGGGCTACCGGGACGACGACGGCTACGTATTCGTGATGGGACGCACTGACGACATCATCAACGTGGCAGGACACCGGCTCTCCACCGGTGCCATGGAACAGGTCATCGGACAGCACCCGGCGGTAGCTGAGTGTGCGGTGATCGGCCTCGCGGACCCGTTGAAGGGTCAGCGTGCCAGCGGCTATGTGGTGCTGAAGTCCGGGGTCGACGTGGCTGAAGACATCCTGGTCAAGGACCTCATCGCGCTGGTCCGCCGGGACATCGGAGCTGTGGCGGACTTCAAGCATGTGGCAGTGGTGGAGGCCCTGCCCAAGACCCGCTCGGGCAAGATCCTCCGCAAGACCATGCGTCAGATTGCCGATGGCGAGGAGTACGTGGTGCCGTCCACTATCGAGGACGCCGGCGTGATCGACCAACTGATCGGGACCCTGCGCCCGGGGGCAGCCGGGCACTGAGTCAGCGGCCGCTCCAGCGGTATTCGTTCTCCGGCCGGCCCGGAGTGCCGTACCGCGGCATCCGCGAGACCGTTCCGGCGTCCGCCAGGTACTCGAGGTAGCGCCGGGCGGTAACCCGGGACATGCCCAGCGCCGCCATGACCTCTGTCGCGGAGACGGCGTCGGCCTGCTGTTTCAAATAGTCCTGGACGGACCCGAGGGTCGACACTGACAGCCCCTTCGGGAGCGGCAGTTCCGACGGCGCCCGGAGGCTCGCGAACGCCTGGTCCACCTCGCTCTGGGAAGCCCCCGTCCTGCCGCCGCCGGCCTCCGGTGAGGCAAGCTGCTGCCGGAAAAGGCGGTAGCTTCCCAGCTTGTCTGCGAAAGTAGCGAATGTGAAGGGCTTGATGAGGTACTGGACGACGCCGATCGCCACCGCACTGCGGACAATCGCCAATTCGCGGACGGCCGTGATGGCGATGATGTCCGCCAGGATCCCTGCCGCGCGCATCCGGCGGGCAATGTCGAGTCCGTGGAGGTCCGGCAGGTTCATGTCGAGCAGGACGAGCTCCACAGGGTCGCCGGAGGCCTGGAACTCGGACAGGAGCCGCAGGGCGGACTGCCCATCCGGAGCTGTACCAGCGAGCTTGAATCCCGCCAGCCTGCCCACATAGGCTGCGTGCGCCGCGGAGGCGACGGGTTCGTCCTCAACAACGAGGACGCGGATATCGCTCACTGGAACTCCTCCTCTTTGTCGGGGCCGGTTGCCACACCCGGCAGGAAGACATGGAATTGCGCACCGTCCGTGCCTGTGATCGTCATGGTACCGTCCAGCCGCTGGACGGCCTGCCGGACGAGGGCCAGGCCGATGCCGCGCCCGAACGGACCGGAGGCCTTGGTGCTGAAACCGTGCCGGAAAATATCGTCGACGGCGGCGGGGTCCACGCCGGCGCCGGAATCCTTGACGGTGATGTCCAGGCCCTCAGCGTCCGACTCCACCGTCAGCTCAACTTTCTTGGGTGCGGCACCATCTGCAGCCGCGTCGATGGCGTTGTCCAGGAGGTTGCCAAGGATGGTGACAAGGTCCTGGATCGCCAGTCCCGCGACGGACGCAGACCCCTGGGTGGCGAGCGTCAGCTTCACCCCGCGTTCGTTGGCTTCGGCTGCCTTCCCCATGATGAGGGCGCTGAGGACCGGCTCATCGACCGAACTGACCATCTCGTCCGTGAGCTGCTGGCTGAGTTCCAGGTCCTGGGTGGCGAACTCCAGCGCCTCACCCGTGCGGCCCAGCTCAAGAAGCGAAACCATGGTGTGGAGCCGGTTGGCGTGCTCGTGCGTTTGCGCCCGCAGGGCGTCAGAGAGGGTCCGCATGGTCTGCAGTTCGCTGCCAAGGGCTTCAATTTCGGTGCGGTCCCTGAGGGTGGCCACCGTTCCGTAGACCGGAGTCCTGCCGCGCAGGCCCGGGCGTACCGGGCCCTTGGCAGGTCCTTGGTTGACCACCAGGATCCGTGAACCGGTCAGCACAATTTCGTCATGGGCGATGCGTCCGGATTCGAACAGCCCCCGCAGGCCCTCGTCCAGTGGCAGTTCGGACAGGGACGGCGGCCGGGTGGGGTCGTTGCTGCTCCGCTCAGCCAGGCCGAGCAGTTCTGCGGCCTGGTCGTTGTACATCACCACGCGGCCTTTGGTGTCGATGAGGATCAGCCCCTCCCGCACTGAGTGGAGCACGGACTCGTAGTAGGCGAAGAGCTGCGCCAACTGCTCCGGGCCCCAGCCCCGCGTGACCCTGCGGAGGTAGCGCCCTAGGAACCATGAGGCCAGCGATCCGCCGATCAACAGAATGAGGCCGATCGCCAACAGCGCCGGCAGCCGGCTTGCGAAGGCGACGTCGACTGTCCGGACCGTGACACCGGCAGCCACCAGCGCCCTCACGTTATTGTCCGGGTCCAGGACCGGAACGATGGTGCGCACTGACGGTCCCAGGGTTCCCGCGGTCACCTCAGTGAACACTTCGCCCCGGAGGGCAGCGTCGATGGTGCCGATGTAGGGCCGGCCGAGTTCCTCACTGCGCGGATGCGTCCAGCGGGTCCTGTCCGGCGCCATGATGGTGAGGAAATCAATTCCGGCGCCGTCCATGACCTTCAGGGCGTAGGGCTGCAGTGACGCGGAAGGATCCTGCTGGTCGGCAGCCTGCAGGACCAGGGGATTGGCGGCCACAGAGGCCGCCACACCGGCCATACGCAGCCCGGCCTCCTCATAGGCGCGGTCCCGGGCGTCGAGAAAGGTCGCGGTACCCACGATCGCAATGAAGGACAGCACGATCAGCAGGTTGGCGACAAACAGCCTGCGGGCGATACTCCAGCGGTGGATCATCAGTACCTCCCATGACCAATATGAACGCAACGGTGAGCTGCGTCACGGCGTGCCCAATGATGGATATCACACCGGACCGACGCGAAGAGCCCAGAGACTGCGCCGCAGCGTCTACCAGATTATCCACAAAGGAGACACATCATGGCCTCTCAACGAGGAGAGTCAGCAGCGCCTGCAAAGGCCGCCCGCAAGGGCCTGGACAAATCCCACTACCTCTACATCGCCGTCATTGCCGCCGTCATCCTGGGCGCCGTGATCGGTCTGCTGTTCCCCGAAGTCGGAAAATCCCTGAAGCCGCTGGGTGACGGCTTCATCAAGCTGATCAAAATGATGATTGCGCCGATCATCTTCTGCACCATCGTCCTGGGCATCGGCTCCATCGCCAAGGCAGCCACAGTGGGCAAAGTGGGCGGCCTCGCTTTGGGCTACTTCGTACTCATGTCCACCTTCGCCCTGGGCATCGGCCTCGTGGTGGGCAACCTGATCCACCCGGGAGAAGGCCTGAAGCTTGCGCCGTACGACCCCAATAAGAAGGCTGAAGTAGACAGCACCGTTGCCTTCCTCCTGGGCATCATTCCGGGCGATATTCCCGTCCTGCCGACACTCTTCGCCGCCATCCTCGTGGGCTTCGCCCTCCAGAAAATGGGCCCGCAGGCCGCCCCGATCCTCAAGGCGATCGGCCACGGCCAGGTTCTTGTCTTCCGCATCCTGATCATGATCATGTGGCTTGCCCCGGTGGGTGCCTTCGGTGCCATCGCCGCCGTCGTCGGAGCCACCGGCTTCCAGGCTATTGTCAGCATGTTCACTTTGATGGCCGCCTTCTACATCACGTGCGCCCTGTTCATCGTCATCATCCTCGGCGGACTGCTCCAGATCGTGACAGGCGTCAATATCTTCAAGCTCATGAAGTACCTGGGC
>NZ_QAIQ01000323.1 GCF_003061105.1 Arthrobacter sp. HMWF013 | reverse complement strand
ATGCCGCTGGCGCAGCTGGGGTCCATGGCCAACCTGCTGCAGTCCGGGGTTGCTTCTGCGGAGCGGGTGTTCTCGTTGCTGGATGAGGACGAGCAGTCGCCGGATCTTGCTTCCGCTGGGCCTGTTTTAGGAGCTCTCAGTTGGCAGTGCACAGCTTTGCGCTGATTCATCAAATTACTTCACTCACAAGTGAAAACTGGAGCGAAGAGCTACGGCGCTCCATGGCATCAGGGGTGCGGTAGCGCGACGTTATCGAGTAAGAAACGAAGCAGCTGAAGCTGCTATCGCTACCGCTATATCTGGATCTACATCGTCATACTTCAGCTGCCGTAGCGCATGCGAATAAGCGATCGCGCAGGTCGCGGCCTCAGTATCAATACTTGAAGCCCACGATCGGCAAGCCCTAAGGAACTCCTCATGGGGAGCTCCCTCAGCAAAGCGGTCTATATCCCACCACGATTCAAGGTTTCTGGGTTGGGGCCATCCTGACCCTCGGGCTGGTCCTTGCAAGTGGAAGAGAACGCTCAATTCTAGTGTGATCGGATCTGGGGCAGAGGTCCCGACGCCCAAATCACCGAAGTCAATCAGCATGGGACCACCGTTTGCATTCACTAGGATGTTCTCGCCATGAAGGTCTCCATGAATAACGCCCGTCCTGACTTCGACTGAGATTTCTTCTAGCGCGAGAAGCTCATGCAGTGCAGCAATGCCGTCGGGAAGCTTTTCGTCAGGAATGCGGGCCCGTCGAAGATCGGCGAGGGAAAAGGAATGGGGAACGGTCGAACTGTGCCAGGTCTCCATTCCCACTTGCAGTCGTCGGACTATCTCCGCCCCAGCTTCCGGGCTTTCCCTGAGGACCTGGAAAATGGAGCGGTAGCTATTGCCTGCGAGCGTGGAAAATAGGGCCGCCTCTTTGCGTAAGCCGCTGAAGGTAGCAGTGAGGGCTGGGGCGAAAAAACCAGGCTCCAATCGATTGCCGGCAAACTGGTGGTAGCGATTGAGCTCATCACGAGCTGATTCGAAATCCAGTACTTTTATAAAGACGGAAGCGATTCCACCATGTGTGTCGGTAAATCGAGCTGTGGCTACTTCGGCCCCCGACAATCCCTGTAGTGGTGTGACCGCGGCTGATCTACTACCGATGGATTTCGCGTAACAGCGCACCGCCCTCGCCATCATGGGAGAGATTGTGAGCGTTGACTCCACCTTGCACCAGTCGTCAAGGTCGGACAGTGCTTTAGCGAATCCTCTTAGCAGTGTGTCCAGTCGAGCCAAGTCGCTCTTCAGGCACAACTGCACCATTGGCACGGAAGTCAACCCGTAAATATCCGCGACTCCTCCCGACGACAGTTGATCGGTGATGTTGCTAGGTGTGGCGAATCCCGTCAGGAAAATGATGGGAGTGCCAGGGCAGACAGTCCTAGCCTCAGAATGAACCGCGAGCCCATGTTCTTCGGAAATATCTAAGCTATTTGCCGTTGGGGGAATGCGCAAGTCACAAAGAATCAAATCAAACTCGTCCGAACGGATGTTTGATAAAGCCGCATCTCTGTGGCGGGCAACGGTAGGAGTTACGGTTGTAACTTTCGCCAGTGCATCTGACGTAAGTCGAATGCTTCGATCCTCATCTTCAATAAGCAGAACCTTCACGTAGTTTCCTTTCCGACGATTTCCACTAAGGGCCAGCGGATCTCACACGATATTCCCCTATGTTCTCGAGGTACCAGTTTGATGGTCCCACCAAGTGAGGCGACGGCGCGTTTCGTTATGGGAAGCCCCCATCCAAAGTGAGTCTCCTTCGACTTACTTGTGATGCCTGGTTCCCAAGCGCGTTCATGACCTTCTGGGAATCCAACTCCTTCGTCGAGGACTACAACCCAAGAATAACTGTCCGTAACAGTACAATTAACGAGAACTTTCACCTCGGTTTCTTCACTTGCCTCTACGGCATTTTTGATCACATTCTGTAACGCGATTCGCAGTAGGCCAGGATCACCGACGGTGATTACCGGATCGAGTCTTGTCGCCAGTACTTGCTCCTCGGTGTATCCGCAGAAGTGAATGACTTCCAAGATTAGGCTTGACAGGTCAAACTCTTCATTGTTGGCCGACGCAGATGCCTCGTAAAGTCGATGGATAACTTGAAGAAACTCCGTAGTTCGAGCCAAGGCCGCAGCAGATCGACTGCCGGCGAAGGGGATGGAAATCTCATCGGCTACTGCTGCAGAGATGTCTGCCAAGAGAGGGTGCATCTCGTGGAGTAGCGTTTGAGTTACATTCTGTATTGCTTGGGACCGGATATCCTCTAGCTCGGACTCCGCCTTGGGGGATATCCAACTTTCATCTGAATCCGGTATGGCTGTACTAGCTTGCCACCTGCCGATGACGCGCGCCAAAGTATGCCGCACCCACGAGTCGGCTTCTTGGCGTTCATATTGGCGAAGTTCTGGAAGCTTTGAAAAATCTTTTGACTTCGCAAGAAGGCGCGCACCTTTTAGGCGGTCGCTCGAGCGGGGGGACGCTAGCAACGCAAATCCTTCATCTACGCTCAACGACGGCTCACCGTTTCATTGCGATAAAAAGCGGCACGAGTTGCAAACGCTCGTTCGCCTCCCTCCATAATGTCAGTGACGGCCGCAATAATTTCCGGCGCGTCCAAGTCACCAGCATGGGTGAGATAACCGCGGTCCCCATCGGAGTTCATCACAAGTACGCGATTTGCTCCTCCGAGCACAGGGATATTGGCATTGTGGGAAGAAAAAATGAACTGGTCGCTAGGCTGGCGGCTCTGCAGGGCTGAGACCAATGTAGAAGCGATGAATGCATTGTCTAGATGGTCTTCGGGTTGGTCAACGATGAGGGGGTCCCCATGATGACCAAGAAGTATGGGTAGAACTGTTGTACATCTTTGCCCAATAGAGAGGCGGTCGCTCGCCTTGAACTCTTGCCCGTCAAGGAGTTCAAGCGTAACTCCGTCCTCAACAGTGCTGGCGATGATGTCAGGGGTGCCTCCCGCTCTGAGGGCGGCGATAATGGAGGAGGCTCTGTCAGGTGAAATACCGATGGCGCCGCCAAGTTCAGTCGCGTTGTTTTGCTCAACCCAACTAACGACTTCATGAGGAGCTGCTGCTTGGGCGAGCATCGGCGCAAGCGAGTTGTAATGCAGGCCGCTACCTCTCAGAGCTGCGACGATGGTAGAGCGATATGCCTCCAAATTTTCCGATTTCGCTAGCCTGATGCGGATAGCGGGAGCTAGAGTTCGATTCAGTTCACGCACGATTGCAAGGCGATCTGAATACACTTGGTCACGGAGTTCCTCTGCTTTGAGCTGGACGCTATCGCGTTGTGCTGAGACGCTCCGCAGTCTGTCCGTCCGTTCAGATAGCCGGTTCTGAAGTGCGAAAAGCTGACCTTGATATTCCTCGAGCTCGACCACGCGCCGAGTGGTAAGACCTATTCCTGCCTGAAGCTCTTCAAGACTTTGCCGAAGTTGACGGCTGGCCTCGTCTACCTGGACTTGGCGCTGCGCCGTTTCGTTTCGTGCAGCCTGCAGGCTGTTTCTCACCTCTGCCAACCGTGTCAACGAGGTGTTGAGCAGGCGCTCTACGTCTGCTAGGAGGAAACGCGCACCAGTCAGTGGATCATCTCGGTCGTCGGCAGGCCATGTCTGCAGGACGGACGAGGCATCGGAGGCTAAACGCGTCAGTGCACCAGCCAAGGATTCAACACTTGATTCGCTTTGGTCCACCACGGACTCGCGCAGGGCGAGACGTTGGCTGTCTTGTTGGAGCGATAGCAACCGGAGCTGCTGATCCTCAGTAGCCCGGGCGTTATCCAGTAGCTGCTGCTGGTGCTTCCTTGCCTCATCAAGATCTGCCGTGACAGCTGACATCGAGGCTATCTGTTCCGACAATCGGCCCCCATCATTGAGGATGGCCAGTATCTCGGTCGTTAAGCTACGGACATGAGCCTGCAGATTGCTCATCATCTTTGCCGTCTCATCCCGATTCGACCTGAATCGGTCAATGAGGTGAAGCCTTCCGGCCGCTTGGGCGCCCACTGCCTCCACTTCATTTTGGGCGAGAACGGTACACGTAGGTTGCCTTGTCCCTGTGGTGGTCACATGACCTGAAGCTGATCGCGTCACAAGAAATGAAGAGTCACCATCCCGCATAGTGACGGTGACAGCTCCCCCCTCTAGGATGGCCACGGCCTGTTGACGCCCTCGATTTGCAGCATCTTCAGTAAACGCTCCAGCTCCAAGGCAGTAGCGAATGAGTTCTATTAAGGAGGTCTTGCCGGTCCCTCGCGCGCCGATTATGACGTTTAAGCCAGGCGAAAATTCAACATCTAATCCAGATAAAAACCCCTCCGTCTCAACCTGGACTCTCTGAATGTACAAAAGTGCTCCCCTTTGTGCCCGGGCTGAATTCCGGAAAGTGATAAATCGTTCCCCGCTTAGGTTCATTACGATCATACTGTCCGGCTTACCTGTGGAAACGATCAGCTGCAGGGCAGCTCTTCAAGCAAATCCTTTGTGAAGACCTAGGAGCGCGCTCGCCAGGACGGGGCTGTCAGTGGGACCGCCTCGGACTCACTTCCTTCGAAACTCACGGTTCCAGAGCCGGCTCTATCAGTGCTGGCATCGGTAGCAATCCACACCCGCCCACCGGCTCCTTGCCGGTCTATCGAAAGGCTCCCGTGTCATTGCCATTCACAAACCGAGGCTTATCCCTTGCCTCACCCAGCAAGCCCACCCACCCCCGTCGTAGTACACGGACACACAGCGCAACGTTCCGGCCCCCGGACGTAACCTGTTTAGATGCCTCGTTTTGCGCTTGATATTGAGTCCGTGCCCCGTCCCGTCCGCGCCCAGGAGCTGCTGGATGCGGTGAATCAGCGGGTCGTCATTGCCGATGGGGCGATGGGCACCATGCTGCAGGGCCGGGAACTGTCCCTCGAGGAGGACTTCCTGGGGCTGGAAGGCTGCAACGAGATCCTCAATGTCACGCGGCCGGATGTCCTCGCGGACATCCATGACGCGTACTTCGCGGTGGGGATCGACGCTGTCGAAACCAACACTTTCGGCGCCAACTGGTCCAACCTCTCGGACTACGGCATCGACGACCGCATCGAAGAGCTCGCCCGCAAGGGTGCAGAGATCGCCCGTGACCGCGCTGAAGCGGCAGAAAAGACAGACGGACGCATGCGCTGGGTTCTGGGCTCGATGGGGCCGGGCACCAAGCTCCCCAGCCTCGGCCACACCACCTACGACTACCTCAAGCAGACGTTCGCCCTGCAGGCCGAGGGCCTCATCGACGGGGGAGCGGACGCCTTCCTCATTGAAACCAGCCAGGACCTCCTGCAGACCAAGGCCGCGGTCAACGGCTGCAAGCAGGCCATCGTGTCCCGCGGCGTCCGGCTCCCGATTTTCGTCGAGGTGACGGTCGAAACCACCGGAACCATGCTGATGGGCTCCGAGATCGGCGCCGCGCTCACCGCACTCGAACCGCTTGGCGTCGACGCCATCGGCCTGAACTGCGCCACCGGCCCGGATGAGATGAGCGAGCACCTGCGCCACCTCTCCAAGCAGTCTTCCGTGGCCATCGCCTGCATGCCCAACGCCGGCCTGCCGGTGCTCGGCGCCAACGGTGCGCACTACCCGCTCTCACCCACCGAACTCGCCACCGCCCACGAACAGTTCGTCCGCGAATTCGGGCTGGGCCTGGTGGGCGGCTGCTGCGGTACGACGCCGGAACACATGGCCGCCGTCGTCGAACGTCTTGCGCCCTTCCGCACGGCCGACAGTGTCGCCACCGGCGGGAGGGGCGCCGACGGTGCCCGCGTTCCCACCGAGCGGGAAGCCGGTGTTGCTTCCCTTTACCAGCACGTGAACTTCGACCAGGAGCTGTCCTACCTCGCCATCGGTGAGCGCACCAACGCGAACGGTTCCAAGGCGTTCCGCCTGGCGATGCTCGAAGAGCGCTGGGACGACTGCGTGGATATCGCCCGCGGGCAGATCCGCGTCGGTGCGCACCTGCTCGATGTCTGCATTGACTACGTGGGACGCGACGGCGTTGCCGATATGAAGGAGATCGTCTCGCGTTTCGCGTCGGCCTCCACGCTCCCGCTCGTCATCGACTCCACCGAACCACAGGTCCTGCAGGCCGGGCTCGAACACATCGGCGGACGCCCGGTGATCAACTCCGTCAACTACGAGGACGGCGACGGGCCGGAGAGCCGCTTCGGCCGCATCATGCCGCTCGTGAAGGAACACGGCACCGCCGTGATCGCCCTGACCATCGACGA
>NZ_QAIQ01000322.1 GCF_003061105.1 Arthrobacter sp. HMWF013 | reverse complement strand
AGGTCATCGCGCACGACGCAGGGCAGATCGGCGGCGCCGATGACGTCCGCAACCTCGCCCTGGACCTGCGGAACCGGCTCGGTTCACAGGCGTCCACGGTGGCCGTGGCAGGTGTCAGCAACGACCGGCCCATGATCCTGGTGGCCACCAACGAGGCCGCACGGGAGGCCGGGGTCAAGGCCGGCGCCCTGGTCCGCCTTGCCGCGGGAATCCTCGGCGGCGGTGGCGGCGGAAAAGACGACGTTGCCCAGGGCGGTGGCACGGACGCCAGCAAGGTCGCACCGGCGCTGGCCGCCGTTGTGGACGCAATTTCCGGGCGATAAGGATCCAGTGACACAAGCACATTCAGCCGGCGGCTACCCCCAGGGAATCAAACTGGGGGTAGACGTGGGCACGGTCAGGGTAGGTGTGGCGGTCTGCGACCGCGAAGCCATCCTGGCCACGCCGTACAAGACCCTGGACCGGAACGCCAAGAAAAACTCCGATGTCCGGATCATCGCCTCGCTCGCGGAGGAACTCGGCGCCGTTCAGGTCATTGTCGGGCTGCCACGGACCATGAAGGGCGAGGAACACGCGTCCGCCCGCATGGCAACCGACTACGCGGAACTGCTGGTGGCAGCGCTTGCCGGCCGCGGCATTGACGTTCCCGTGAACCTGGTGGACGAGCGCCTCAGCAGCGTTACCGCCCACCGGAACCTTCACGAAGCTGGCATGAGCAGCCGGGACCACCGTAAAGTGGTGGATCAGGTTGCGGCTGCAGGTATTCTCCAGCACGCCATCGACATGCAAAAAGCCAGGGGAGCGGACATTGGCACCCGCGTGGGCGCACCGCCCGAACACCGGCCTTCCGGAGCCGTTTCGGCAGCCGAGCGCTCCGAATCCCGCCCGGAAGACCAGTCTCGATCTCAGAACACGGAAGGCTACAGTGAGCCCGTCCTATAACGGCGACGCCTCAGACACCATGGGTAACGATGGTGCCAGGCCGCTGACCCGCAAGGAACTCCGCGAACAGGAAAAGGCGTTGCGGACTGAAAGCAGCGACGTCGTCCCCGAGCAGGCCTACGAAACCGGGCACGATGACCCGGAAGCAATGGACTCACACAAGGCCGTGCCCACCGGCTATTCCGGGTTTCCAGCGAGCCCCGAACGGACGCCCGCTCCTGTTGCCGCGCCCGCTCCTGTTGCCGCGCCCGCCCCTGAGGCGGCTCCCGCCCCTGCGGGGGCTCCCGCTCCAGAAGCCGGGCCCGCTATTCCGGCCGCTCCTAGATCCGCGCCAACCATCGAGCACGTGCAGCCAGCGCCGCAGGAAACAGCGGACGCGCACGGCGGCGAAGCGTGGCCCGAAGAGCATGGTGCCCATGGGGACTACGATCCCCATGCCGGCTACGAAACCCACGAGGACCACGATCCGCATGCCGGCTACGAGGCCGCTGACGGCCATTACTACGACGATGCCCATGACGCGTACCATCCGGAGGTCCACCATGAGGCCGGCCTCATCGGTGGCGCAGCAGGGGCAACCGTAGTGCCCGGACCGTCCAAGAAGGTCCGACGCCGGCGCCGCCTCCTCGCCCTCTTCCTGACACTTGCCGTTTTTGTCACAGCAGTGGCAGTCGGCGCACAGTTCCTCAAGCCGTTGCTGGGCAACGACAAGCCCGCGGATTACCCCGGGCCCGGCACCGGCGAAGTCACCGTGTCGGTGACGCCGGGGGAAGGCACCGGATCAATGGCCGCGAAACTGGAAAACGAGAAAGTGGTTGCGAACGCTGACACCTTCCTGCAGGCCTTCGCCGCGTCAGGCGGAGTTCTGTCGCCGGGGGACTACACCTTCAAAATGGAGATGAAAAACGCCGACGCCGTCAACGTCCTTCTCGGGACAGACAAGAGCAAGGTGATCTACTTCGCCCTGAGCGCCGGACTAAGAATCGGCGAATCGCTGCAGGCAATCTCCGAAGGTTCGGGTGTGTCGCTGCAGCAGCTTAAGGAATTCAGCGATTCGCCGTCGCAGTTCGGGCTCCCGGCCAATGCCAAGAACCTCGAAGGCTTCCTTGCCCCGGGGGAGTACCGGTTCCCGCTGGGCACGCCTGCCAAGGAGATTCTGCAGAGCCTGGTCAAGGTCACTGTTGATGAACTCGTTGCACAGGGCATCACCGACCCCGCCAAGCAGTACGAGGCCGTAATCGTGGCCAGCATCGTGCAGGCCGAAGGCGGCCAGGCCGAGTACGGGGACGTCGCCGGGGCCATCTACAACCGGCTCAAGCCCAATGACCAGACCAACGGTTACCTTCAGGTCGACTCAGCAGTGACGTACGGCCTCGGAACGAAGAGCTTCAACTTCACGGACGAAGAGCGCCAGGACAAGTCCAACC
>NZ_QAIQ01000321.1 GCF_003061105.1 Arthrobacter sp. HMWF013 | reverse complement strand
CTCCTCGCCCTGCCCTTCCTGCTCGCCAGCCGGCGGCGGCGCTCGCCGGCTGATGAGGCATCGGCAACCACCGACAAGCCGGTCTGAGATGCCTGCCTGACGCAAGGTTTTTGCACGTCGCCAAAAAGGGGTAGGGGCGTGGAGCATTCCAGCCTTGAGAGTCCCCAAGGGGCGGAGTATCGTGACGAAAACCCACCCTGCGCGAGACCCTGACTTGGGAGCCATCATGCCTAGTGTGCGACGTCAATTTGCTGTTGTAACGGCTGTCCTGGCCGTCAGCGTCACGGGCGGTGCGGTGATCAGCCCGGCGTCTGCCCACGAGCGGGACGCGGTCAAGGAGGCGACGGCGACCGGGTACGGTGGGGCGGTCAGCACCGTGGACCTGGATGCCACGGCTGCGGCGATCGAAGTGCTCCGTGACGGCGGCAATGCAGCAGACGCCGCCGTGGCAGCGGCTGCAACCCTGGGCGTGACCGAGCCGTACAGTGCCGGAATCGGCGGAGGCGGATATTTCGTCTTCTACGACGCGGAGACCGGCGAGGTGGAAACCATCGACGGCCGCGAGACCGCACCGGCAACGATGCCCACCGACGCGTTCATCGACCCCGCCACCATTACCCCGGCCAACCCGGCTGGCAGTCCCTACCGGTTCGCCCCCGAACTGATCACCAGCGGTGTCTCCGTGGGTGTTCCGGGCACGCCGGCCACCTGGGAGCGGGCTTTGGAGCGGTGGGGCACCCTGGACCTGGAGAAGGCCCTGGAACCGGCCATCGAAGTCGCGGAGGACGGCTTCGTGGTGGATGAGACATTCCGCCAGCAGACTGACGAGAACAGGGTACGGTTTGAGGCTTTCCCTGCCACGAGCAGCCTGTTCCTTCCCGGCGGCGATCTGCCGGTGGTCGGCAGCACCATGCGTAACCCTGACCTCGCAGCAACCTACCGGCTTCTCGGTGAGGACGGAGTGGAAGCTTTCTACGGCGGTCCGCTCGCCGAGGAGATAGCCGCAACGGTGCAGTCGCCGCCGAAGAGCGCCACCACCACGCTGCCGGTTCCGGCCGGCTACCTGACGACGGCGGATCTGGCCGCCTACGAGACCCTGGACCGGGAGCCCACGCACGTTGAATACCGCGGCTACGACGTCTACGGCATGGCGCCGTCCAGCAGCGGTGGCACCACGGTGGGCGAGGCGCTGAACATCCTGGAACCGTTCAACCTCGCTGAGATGGCCGCGCCGGATGCGCTGCACCACTACTTTGAAGCGACAGCGCTGGCCTTTGCGGACCGTGGAAAGTATGTAGGCGACCCGGCCTTCGTCGACGTCCCCACCAAAGCGCTTACCGACCCGCTGTTCGGCAAGGAGCGGGCGTGCGCCATTGACCCCGCCACGGCGGCAACCAAGCCGGTCCCTGCCGGAGACGTTAAATCGTACGACGGCGTGTGCCCGGTTACGCCCGCAATGGCAGCAGACGAACAGGACACGGAGAACATCTCCACCACCAACCTGACCGTGGCTGACAAGTGGGGAAACATCGTGGAGTACACGCTTACCATTGAGCAGACCGGCGGGTCCGGCATTGTGGTGCCGGGCCGCGGCTTCATCCTCAACAACGAGCTCACGGACTTCTCCACGGTGTACAACGCCACAGACCCGAACCGGATCGAGCCGGGCAAACGCCCGCGCTCCTCGATGTCGCCCACCATCATCCTCGAGGACGGGAAGCCTTTCCTCGCCCTTGGCTCACCCGGCGGCTCGATGATCATCACCACGGTCCTGCAAACTATCCTCAACCGCGTGGACCTGGGAATGGACATCTCCGAGGCCATCGCGGCCCCGCGGGCCACGCAGCGGAACACGGCCACGGTGGTTGCTGAACCGGCCTTCACGGCGGCTTACCCGGACACGTTCACCCGGTTCGGTCACAAGTTCTCCGCAGCGGCTGAAATCGGCGCTGCAACAGCCATTGAGTTCGGCCGGCACGGGCGCATGACCGCCGCGGCCGAACCTGCCAGGCGCGGCGGGGGCTCGGCCATGGTGGTTTATCCGTCGCGGTGAACGCCCGGGCAGCGCCCGGGCGGGGTGGCTAGGCCTGGCCCATTCCGGGCCGGACAGCCACAAACTCAATCCCGGTCTGGACCTTCTTCTGCGGACCGCGGGAAAAGCCCTTGGCATCGAGCTGGTTCTGCGCCCGGAAATCTGCAAGTGCCGCGTCGTAGATGTCGTTGAGCCGGCGGCCGGAGAACTCCTCCCGCGATCCGTCGCTGAACGTGACGGTCACGGTGGCACTCGCTGGAAAATGCCGCTTCATGCGGATGAAGCCTTCGGAGTCCTGCTGGAGGTTGATCAAGGGATGTCCTGCTTTCGTGTTGGCTGACCTCCAGTCTGGCCTATGGCGCCGGGCCGTGCTCACCACCCGGGGCGATTGCGGCGACAATGGGTTGGTGAGACCCCCAACCAACTCCGCCGCTCCTGAGGGCGCCGTGGGCACCGACGTTTTTGACCTGGCCGCCATCGGGGCCGGCCTCGCCTTTGCCCAGTCACTCAGGGACCTGGCATCGGCCCTGCGCGCCGGTGGCACTGCCGGGACGGCGGTGGTCCAGGCACCGCCGGGCACGGGGAAAACCACGCTGGTCCCGCCGTTGCTCGCTAACCTGGCCGCGCGGAACCCGGGGTTCGGCCGGGTGGTGGTGACGCAGCCCCGCCGCGTTGCCGCCCGCGCAGCGGCCCGCCGTCTGGCTGCCCTGGACGGCAGCAAGCTGGGGGACCGTGTCGGCTACACGGTCCGCGGGGAACGTGAGGCGGGGCCCGGCACCCTGGTGGAGTTCGTCACGCCGGGGATCCTGCTGCGGCGCCTGCTGGACGACCCTGGGCTGGAGACCACGGGAGCGGTCATCCTTGACGAGGTCCACGAGCGCGGCCTGGAGACTGACCTCCTGCTGGGGATGCTCGCCGAAGTACGTCAGCTGCGCGGGGACCTCATGCTCGTGGCGATGTCCGCCACGCTGGATGCGCCCCGCTTTGCGGCACTGATCGGGAATACCGCGGACCGGGAGGAAGAGACGCGGGCGCCAGCGGACGACGGCGCCCGTCCGGCTCCCGTCGTCGACTGCCCGTCCGCGCTGTACCCCCTGACAGTCGAATGGGTGCCTGCCGCCGCTGGCCGGCTGGATGAACGTGGGGTGACACGGGGCTTCCTTGACCATGTTGCCGACTCAGCCGCGCAGGCACACGCCGCTGCGGTGCAACAGGATGCAACGGTTGACGCCCTCGTGTTCGTCCCGGGTGCGTGGGAAGTTTCCTACGTGGCATCCCGCCTCCGCGGACGGGCCTCCGCCGGGACGGAGGTGCTGGAACTCCATGGCCAGGTCAGCCCCGCCGAACAGGACCTCGCTGTATCGGGGCGCCGTGCCGGCGGGCCGGCACGGATCATCGTGTCCACGGACCTCGCCGAATCATCGCTCACAGTCCCGGGCGTGCGCCTGGTCATCGACTCCGGGCTGACCCGTGAGCCCCGCCGGGACGCCAACCGCGGCATGTCCGGCCTGGTGACCGTCTCCTGTTCGCGGGCGTCCGCGGAACAGCGTGCCGGGCGCGCCGCCCGGCAGGGGCCGGGTCGGGTGGTCCGCTGCTATGACCAGCGCACCTACGGCGCGGCTCCCGCCCATGTGACTCCGGAGATCGCCGTTGCGGACCTCACAGGCGCCGCCCTGTTGCTGGCCTGCTGGGGCTCGCCCGGCGGCCAGGGGCTGGCTCTTCCTGATGCACCTCCGCCCGCCGCGATGGAGGAGGCCATCGAGGTGCTGCGGGAACTGGGTGCCGTGGCAGGGAACGGGCACGCCACCGCCTTGGGCAGGACCCTGGCCAAGGTCCCCGCCGATCCCCGGCTGGCACGGGCATTGCTGGACGGCGCAGCGGCCGTGGGACACCACAAGGCTGCGGAGGCTGTGGCCCTCGTATCCGGGGACCAGCGCGCTCCCGGGGCCGATCTGACGCGTCTGCTGGCTGTGCTGCGCGGCGGCAGGGAGCCGGCCTCCCGGCGCTGGGCAGAGGACGTCCGCCGGCTGGAGGCGATCGCGCGGAAGGAGGCGGCCGCCGTCGGCAGTCCCATCCTCACCGGAACCGTGCCCGCGGCGGAAACAGTGGGCGTTGTCGTCGCCTTGGCGTTCCCGGACCGGGTGGCACGGCGTGTACCGGGGGAGGGATCCGCACGGTATCTCTTGTCGTCCGGGACGCGCGCAGGCCTGCCCGCGGGAAGCTCCCTGTCCGGGCATGACTGGCTGGCGGTGGCCGAGGTATCGCGCGCCGGTGGCCGGGATGCGGCCGGCACCGGCGCCGTGATCCGTTCCGCTGCGCCGCTTTCGGCCGAGACCGCCACGGCGGCAGCGCAGCAACTCCTGACAGACACCGTGGTGGCGACGTTCAGCCAGGGCCGGGTCACCGCGAGGTGGGAACGAAGACTGGGGGCAATCGGCCTGTCCTCCACACCCGTCAAGCCTTCTCCAGCGGAAGGCCGCGCCGCGGTGGCCCGTGCCCTGGCGGCCGAGGGCCTGGAAACCATCGGGTTCTCGGGTGCGGCGGATGCATTGCGCCGCCGCCTTGCCCTCCTGCACCGCGAACTGGGGGAGCCCTGGCCTGACGTTTCCGAGCGCGCATTGCTCGCCCGGCTGGACCTGTGGCTCGGCCCGGAGCTCGAGGCCCTTGCCGGTGGAGCGGCCACCAGCGGCATCGACCTCACCGATCCGCTGCGCCGGCTCCTGCCCTGGCCGGAGGCAACCCGGCTGGCGGAACTTGCCCCGGAAGCGCTGGAAGTGCCCAGCGGGTCCAAGGTGAAGATTGAATACCCCGCCTGGTCCGAATATGCGGCGGCGCAGTCCACCGGGGAAGAGAACGCCCCCGCCAATGCCGCCGGGCGGCCGGTTGTCGCGGTCAAGCTGCAGGAGTGTTTTGGCTGGGCAGAGACGCCGCGGCTGGTTGACGGGCGTGTACCGGTACTCTTCCACCTGCTCTCACCGGCCAGGCGCCCGCTTGCCGTGACGGATGACCTGGCGTCCTTCTGGTCCGGGCCCTATGCCCAGGTGCGCGCCGAGATGCGCGGCCGCTACCCCAGGCACCCCTGGCCCGAGGACCCCTGGACCGCCAAGCCCACCGCACGGACCAAAGCCCGGATGTGATCAGCGCCCGGGTCATCAGGGGAATCGGCCCGTGTGAGATCTCCGATACCTGGCCGAAACGTTGCGTCGACGCAATGAAACATGCCGCGGTTAGGCTCGTGACTACTTGGACGACGTGGTCCAGACCACGAACACGAAAGGAC
This sequence comes from Arthrobacter sp. HMWF013, assembly GCF_003061105.1. GTDB lineage: Bacteria > Actinomycetota > Actinomycetes > Actinomycetales > Micrococcaceae > Arthrobacter. Next base: position 1,401 of record NZ_QAIQ01000321.1, on the reverse strand, counting down.
GCAACAATGTTGCTTTTGAGTAGCCTGAACCTCTTGCTGGACGCCCGCCGGAGCGACGACAGCCATGCGCACATTGGCGGGAACGGTAAGACCGGCTTCCCCAACGGACAGCTGACCTCCGCCGCCTGGGAAGGCTGGTGGCACGACGACGCCGCGTAGCCGGCCGCGCGCCTGACGCCTGGTCCGGACCCGACGTCTTAGCCGCGGGCCCTGATGAAGTCCACCACCGCCGGGGCCAGTGAAGCACCGATCCCGGCGGCGCTGCGTTTGTTTCCTGCCACGGCAAACGAATGGTCCCCGCCGTCGATCCATGTGAGGACCGCCGACGGGATGCGGGAGACAACACCCTCCAGGAGGTCCCGGGTGGCGAATGTGTCCTTCGTCCCCTGGAGGAACAGCATGGGAACGCTGAGACCGTACAGGTGCTCATCGCGAAGCTTCTCCGGTTTTCCGGGCGGGTGGAGTGGGTAGCCAAGGTAGATCAGGCCTGCGGCTTCCATCCCCTCCGCTACCGCCATGGACGCCATCCGGCCGCCGAAAGACTTGCCGGCCGCCCATACCGGGCCGCTGTCCCGATGCGCTGACCCCTCGCGGGACGCCACCTCCATGGCGGCGCGCCAGGTGGCGATGGCGGCCGGAGGCCGGTCCGGGAACTTCCTGCCGGCTTCCCGGTAGGGGAAGTTGAAGCGCAAGGTGGCAACGCCGTCGTCGTTAAGCGCGCCGGTGAAACCGGCCATAAACGGGTGTTCCATGCCCGCACCGGCGCCATGGGCCACAACAACGGTGGCAATCGGGCTCTCCGGGCGGGCGTACACGCCCGAGACCTCAAGATCGCCGACGGCAATGGTGACGGGCGTTTCAACAACGGGCATACGTCCATGATGCCGGATGGCTGCCCGGCACGGCGGCCAAAGTGCTGACTGGGCGACCGTGGCGGGGTAGGTTGTCCCCATGGCGAGCGAACAGACCACCCTCACTGTCCCGGGTCCCCACGGCGAGCGCGAAATGCGCATTTCCAGCCCCAGCCGTGTCATGTGGCCGGAACTCGGCCTGACCAAACTGGACCTGGCCAAGTACATGGTGGACGTCGGCGAGGCATTCATCGCCGCGAACGGAGACCGGCCGGTCGCCCTGCAACGCTACTCCGACACCATCGACGGCGAACAGTTCTTCTCCAAGAACCCGCCCAGGGGAACCCCGGAGTTCGTCCGGTCGGTGAAGGTGGTCTTTCCCAGTGCGCGCTCGCATCCGATGCTGGTCCTTGACGAACCGGCCGCCGCCGTCTGGGCCGTGCAGATGAACACCGTGGTTTTCCACCCCTGGCCGTCCAGGGCAGGGAACACCGACAACCCGGAGCAGCTCAGGATCGATCTGGATCCCCAGCCGGGCACCGACTTCGAC
>NZ_QAIQ01000320.1:9787-16754 GCF_003061105.1 Arthrobacter sp. HMWF013 | reverse complement strand
CTCCTGGCCGGCGCCATGTCCATGGGTGCCGGCGAATTTGTGTCGGTGCGTTCCCAGCGCGAACTCCTCGCTGCCACCATGCCCACCCAGATCACCCTGGCCGCCGCACCCAAACTCGATCTTGAACACAACGAACTGCTGCTGGTGTACCTGGCCCGGGGCATGTCCCGTGAGGCTGCCGAACACCGCGTGGCCGAACGCACGGGACTGCTGGCCTGCGACTGCGACCCCAGCCTGTCCCTGCAGCCCGAACTGCCCGAGGCCGCCGACCAGCATGAGGCGGTGGGCACCGCCTGGGGGGCAGCACTCTCCAGCTTCTGCTTCTTCGCCTCCGGCGCCATTGTGCCCATCCTGCCCTTCCTGTTCGGCATGACGGGTGTGGCCGCGCTCGTGGTTGCCGGCGTACTCGTGGGCCTGGCGTTGCTGGTGACCGGCGGAATCGTGGGCCTGCTGTCCGGCACGTCGCCGCTGACGCGCGGGCTGCGCCAGCTGGCGATTGGCCTGGGAGCCGCCGGAGTCACGTACCTGCTGGGCCTGGCCTTCGGCACCGTGGTGGGCTAGTGGACGAGAGACCTCCGCGCCATTCCGACGGGCGCCACTCCGGCGGGCGTCGCTCCGACGGGCGTCGCTCCGACGGGAGTCCGCGGAGGCGCGGCGGGATTGTCCGGAACTTCCTTCTGGTGACGGCCATCGGTGCCTCGGCATTCCTGGTGGCGGGATTCGTCTACGGCGATCCGCGCATCCTGGGCCTGCTGGACGTCCGGATCGGTCCGGGCGGCCTGCAGCCGGGCGCTGCCCAACCCGGCGCCGAACAATCCGGGACCCCGGAGCCCGGAACCGCTGAGCGGTCCGGCAGGAGCGCCGAAGCCCCGCCGCCCGGACTGGAGGAAGCGGAAGCTCCGCTTGGCACCCCCGAGGCGCCGGTCATGGGGAGCGACTCCTACGGTTTCCTAGCGGTCAACGGCGACGGTACTCCGGTGGGGTACTCCCCCTGCAGGCCGCTGCATTACGTGGTGAACGCCGAGCTGGTCCCGGCCGGCGCGCAGCAGCTGGTTCCGGACGCCATAGACACCATTTCCCGGGCCACCGGCATCCGGTTCATCTATGACGCTGCCACCACGGAGCAGCCGTCCGCGCAGCGGGATCCGTACCAGCCTGATGCCTACGGTGACCGGTGGGCTCCCCTGCTCATCGCCTGGACCACCCCCGAGGTTGCCCCGCAGCTCAAGGGCAAAGTCATCGGTACCGGCGGGAGCACCCATTACAGCTTCGACGACGGCCCCAAGACCTTCGTCACCGGCAGCCTTGAACTGGACGCCCTGCAGATCACCGAGGACCTGCGGCAGCCGGACGGGAAGCTGTACGCCACCGCAGTGATCCTGCACGAGCTCAGCCACGTGATGGGACTGGAACACGTGGACGATCCGAGGCAGCTGATGTACCCCGAGATCGGCAGCCCCGAGGGACTCGCGGCAGGCGATCTGAACGGACTGTACGAACTCAGCAAAGCCCAGTGCCGCAAGGACCTGTAGCTCTCCGGAGGCGCAGTCAGGAGCGGGCGGGCCCTACCCGCCCATGACCGCGAGGGCCTCCTCCACGCTGTCCACCAGGAAGATCCTGTCTCCCATGGCACGCCCGGCGGCCAGCTTCTGAAGGATGGGCCACGCCGGGTACTCCTCCTCCCAGTGCCGCTTCCCTACCAGCACCATGGGCGTGACGGCTTCGCGGGCGCTGTAATAGTTCTCGCACGCGTCCTGGAATATTTCCTGCACGGTACCGGCCGCGCCCGGCAGGAAGATGATTCCGCCGTCGCAAACCTCCAGCAGGATCGCCTCCCGCACGGCGTTGGCGAAGTACTTGGCGATGTGCGTCGCGAAGTAATTCGGTGGCTCATGCCCATAAAACCAGGTGGGAATCCCCAGCGACGGCGTTCCGTTCGGGAAACGCTCGACGACGGCAGCAGCAGCCCGTGCCCACGCTGACACGGAGGGGCGGAACCCGGGGACGGAACCCAGACCCGCGAGCGCCGCCGCCACCTCGGCTTCGGGGAAGCCGCTGAGGTAGGCGCCCAGGTTGGCGGCCTCCATGGCGCCCGGCCCGCCACCGGTTGCAACAACCCGCCCGCTGAGGGCAAGCAGCCTGCCCAACGCCGCGGCCTGGCTGAATCCTTCGCTGCCGCGCTGCGCCGCGTGGCCGCCCATCACTCCCACCACGGTCCGGCCAGCAAAAACATCCGAGCGGAGGAACTCCTCCAGGGCGTCTCCGATCGCGTGATCGTGTAACGCCGAGGCCAGTGTGGACTCCAGCTGGTGGCGCTGCCCGGGCTGGATGCTCCACTGATACACCAGCGCATCCGGGAGTTCCTCGTACGGTGAATTTTCCAGGCCGGCATACAGCTCCTGCGGTGCGTACAGCCGCGCACGGTAGGGATCGAACGGAACACCTTCAAGGCGTGGAAATATCAGGGCGCCCCGCCTGCGGATCCTGTCCTCGACCCCCGGATCGAAGGTGCAGCCCAGGAAAATGGCGCCTTCCACGTCCAGGGTGTCCAGCGCGGCCTGCCGGCCCCGGAGGTCCAAGGACTGGGCATGCCAGCCGTGCATGGCCACCGCCCCGGCGCCCACCAGCCGGTCGAAGCTGTCAAGGCTTTCGATTTCAAGGGTGCGCGGGCTGTGGCCGCGGCTGGCAGTGAGGTCCACCATGGCTGTTTAGCCGGCCACTTCGGCGGTGCCCGTCAGGTGGTGATCCAACCGGGCAAGTGTTTCCTCGATGCTGACCGGATGGCGGCGCAGGTACCCGGCAAGCCGCAGGAAGAACCTGCCGCGAACAGCCCGCGCATCCCACTGCTCAGTGACTTTGGTCCCGGCGGTTCCATCGGCCGCGGTGGCTGGTTCCAGGAGGTAGCGCCACACGTGGCCGTAGAAGTGGCGCCACGCGATCCGCCGGCCTTCCTCGAATTCGCAGACCGTATTGAGGATCTTGTAGTCCACCTTCACGTTCATCTCCATGCCGAACTTCGCTCCGGCCGACAACCGTTCCGGGCCGCGGGGCTGGGCGCCCTTGACCGTGCCCGAGCCATCGATGACGCTGTGCATCCCCGGCGTGGCAAGGATGTCAAAGATCGCTTCGGGGGTGGCCGCGATGAAGCGCTCACGGGAGAGGAGGTATCGGTTAGTCATTCCCCCAGCCTAGAGGCAGCCGGTCAGGGAGGCAGCCGGCCACTGCCGCCATGGCTGAACTCAGAGCGTTGCGTGCGCATGTCCGGACATGTTTCCTCTTCCCCCTCGGCGCGGGTCCGCGGATGCCTTGACGGCCGCATGCCTGCTGATATCATCGATAAAGAAGTATGTCCTATCAAGCGAACATATGCAGACCAGCACCTCCACAAGAGGTGGCGGCCGGGCAACACGCGGAACCTGAGGAAAGATTCAGTGACGAACCAACTCGGCCTCATCATCGACCGGTCCTCCCCAGTCCCCCTGTACCACCAGGTGGTCCAGGGAATTGAGGCTGCCATCCACAGCGGCGTCCTCGAACCTGGCAGCAGGCTGGACAACGAGATCGACCTCGCCGCCCAGCTCAACCTGTCCCGGCCCACCATGCGCAAGGCCATGGATGAGCTGGTCCGCTCCGGGCTTCTGGTGCGCAAGCGCGGCGTCGGAACGCAGGTGGTCTCCAGCCAGGTCCGGCGGCCCCTGGAGCTTTCCAGCCTGTTCGACGATCTCACCAACAACGGCAAAAAGCCCACCACCGAGGTACTGAGCTTCTCGCATGGGGAGGCAGACGCAGCCACTGTGGCCGCCCTCCAGATCCCCGCCGGATCCACGGTCTACCACTTCACCCGCCTGCGCAGGGTCGGCGGAAAACCGCTGGCACTGATGGAGAACTGGGTCCGGGACGACATCGTCGCCATCGACGAAGCCACCCTCGCGGCCGAGGGCCTTTACGCCGTGCTGCGCCGGGGCGGCGTCAACTTCCGCCTCGCCACCCAGCGGATCGGCGCGGTCATCGCCAATGAATACCAGGCGGGCCTCCTGGATACCCCGGTGAACTCAGCACTGGTCACGATGGAGCGAACCGCCACCGACGACACCGGACGGCGCGTGGAAACAGGGAACCACGTATACCGCGCCGATTCCTACAGCTTTGAAATGACACTCGTACAGCGCTAACGCAAGGAAAAACTCCATGGCCAACTGGGTCTATCCCCTGGGCACCGCCGCCGACGGCGGCTGGGACATCTCGCTCGGAACCTCTGATTCATCGCTGGCCGTAGACGGCTGGGCGCACACCGGCCTGAAGGTGGCCACCTTGGCCGCCGGCGCCGCCGTCGTCCTTCCTGCCGCCGGCGAGGAACGCATCATCGTTCCCCTCAGTGGCTCGTTCACCGCAACGGTCGACGGCGCCGAGCACCGGTTGGGCGGGCGGGCTTCGGTTTTCCACGGCCCCAGCGATGTGCTCTACACAGGCACGGGAAAGGCTGTCACCATCAGCTCGGCCGACGGCGGCAGGGTGGCGGTCGCCACCGCTCCCGCCAGCTCGTCCTACCCCACGCGGCTGGTCACCGCCGCCGAAACCCCCGTGGAACTCCGCGGCGCCGGGAACTGCTCACGCCAGGTCCACAACTTCGGGACGCCTGCAGCACTGGAAGCTGACCGGTTTATCGTCTGTGAAGTACTCACGCCCGCCGGCAACTGGTCCTCCTATCCCCCGCACAAGCACGATGAGGAAAAGGACGGCGAGACCCAGCTCGAAGAGATCTATTACTTCGAGACCCGGGTGGCCGACGGCTCCGGAGCTCCGGCCGACGCCGATGCGATCGGGTACCAGCGCGTCTACGCGTCGGATGACCGTCCCATTGATGTCGCCGCGGAGGTCCGCACCGGCGATGTTGTGCTGGTTCCGTACGGCTGGCACGGCCCAGCCATGGCCGCCCCTGGCTATGACATGTACTACCTCAACGTTATGGCGGGCCCGGGGCCGGTCCGCGAATGGCTCATCAGCGACGATCCGCACCACGGCTGGGTGCGGCAGAGCTGGGATGGCCAGGACGTGGACCCCCGCCTGCCGTTCGGCGCCTAGAGCGGCCGGCAAACCAAAGGCGCCCCTCACGGAAAGTGATTCCGTCAGGGGCGCCTTGGCGTTGAACCGGGCGGTTCTGGTTGGCTGTGCTTTATGCGGCAGGCGCCACGGCAAGCGCCACCCTGACCGGAGCCCCGCTCGCCAGCGACTCCTGCGCGGCATCCGCTACCCGTGAAGCGGCCACGGCGTCCTCCGGCGTGCAGGGGTTCGCCCGCCGGCCGAGGACCAGCTCCACAAAGGCTGCCATTTCCGAGCGGTAGGCCGTATCGAATCGTTCAGCGAAGGTTGTGTGTGACTCGCCCGCGGGGAAGGTGATCCCCTCCTCGGCTGATTTCAGGGCGGACTTTTCGTCCAGGCCGACCATCAGGGAACCCTTGGAACCCTGGATTTCGAGGCGGACGTCATGCCCGGCCCCGTTGTAGCGGCTGGCGGAAACTGTGCCTACCGTGCCGTCGTCGAAAGTCATCACAGCCAGGGCCGTGTCCACATCCCCCACCCCGCCGATGGCGGGATCGCCGTTGTTGGAACCCCTGGCGTAGACCTCCACGATTTCGCGCCCGGTCAGCCAGCGCAGGATGTCGAAATCATGGACCGAGCAGTCGCGGAACAGCCCGCCGGAGGTGGCCAGGAATTCAACCGGCGGCGGCGTCATGTCACAGGTGACGGCCCGCAGCGAGTGGATCCAGCCGAGCTCCCCGGCCTGGTAGGCACGCTTCGCTTCAAGGTACCCGGCGTCAAAACGGCGCTGGTGGCCGATCTGGACCACGCCGTCCTTGGCGCGGATGTGTTCCAGGACGGGCAGGGAATCGGCCACATTCATGGCCACGGGCTTCTCGCAGAAAACGGGAATCCCTGCGTCCACTCCCGCCCGGATCAGTTCCGGATGGGTGCCTGTTCCGGTTGCGACGACCAGCCCCTGGATGCCGGAGGCGATCAAGGCATCCACCGACGGCAGGAATTCCGCGCCGAGGCCCGCTGCTACCGTGCGGGCGTGGTCCTCGGCGACGTCGGTCAGCCGCAGTTTAACGCTGATGCCCTGGCCCGTGAATTCCGTGTTGAGCGCTGCGATGTTGTTGGCGTGCATCACGCCGATCCGGCCCACGCCGACCAAGCCGAGAATGACGTCCTTCATACTGCTGCCTCCGTTGTAAAAGTCCTGTTGGGGCCGGCTGCCTCACCGGTGGTGGTCTCTGGCGCGGAAAGGTCCTGTGGTGAGAAGGCACGCCGGAACGATTCCAGCGCCGCCAGGTCGTCGCCGCTGGCCCAGGCCTCCATGCCTACGGTTCCCTCATAACCGGCGGCCGCGAGCGCCCGGGCCACGGCCGCGTAGTTGATTTCGCCGGTGCCGGGCTCGCAGCGGCCGGGAACGTCCGCCACCTGGATCTCGCCAACGTGCGGCAGGGCCGCGCGTACGAGCTCGATCAGGTTCCCCTCCCCCAGCTGTGCGTGGTACAGGTCCAGCATGAGTTTCACGTTGGGGTGAGCCACCGCTTCCACGAGGGCCAGCGTGTCCTTGGCGCGGGCCAGCGGAATGCCCGGATGGTCCAGCACCGTGTTGAGGTTTTCGAGGCAGAACGTCAGGCCGTGCTTCTCACCGAGCGCGCCAAGGCGTTCCAGGGTACGTGCGCCGGTGATCCACATTTTGCCTGTGGAGCGGTAGGCGGGACGCGCCGCCTTCCCGTCGATGAGCTCCGCGGAGTGGACCACCATCCGGCTGACGCCAAGTTCCAACGCTGTGGGAATCAAGGTTTCGGCGGTCTTCACCACGTCATCAGCTGTGTCCGGGTCCACCAGGCTGCCCGAGGTGTAGCCGGTCATCGAGGAGAAGACGGCGCCGGTGGCCTTGAGCGCGCCGATGTCCTTGTTCGTCGAGTCCCACAGTTCG
>NZ_QAIQ01000320.1:0-9777 GCF_003061105.1 Arthrobacter sp. HMWF013 | reverse complement strand
CGGCAGCCCCGTAAACACCATTTCGGCGCATACGGCCAGCCGCATCAGACTGCCGCCTTCTGGGCAACAGCAACCGGTCCGCCTCGCTGGACAGACTCGATGCACGCGAGTGCCATGGCCAGGGCACGCCGGGCATCGGCGGGCCCCGGGGTAAGGGTGTAAGCGCCCGACGGCGGCTGGTCGCCTTCGCGGCGTGCGCGGACCGCCGCGGTGAAGTCCACGAGTTCGTCCGTGTAGGCATCGCGGAAGAGCTCCACGTTGAGTCGTGGCGTGTCTGCGGACAGGCCTTCGGCGGTGTACCTCACGGCAGCTGTCTCAGTGGGGCGCCCCGCCTGGACCATGCCCTTGGAGCCGAACACCTCTCCCCTGACGTCGTAGCCGTAAAGTGCGCTGAAGTTCGCTTCCGCCACCGCCAGGGCTCCGTTGCTGTAGCGGATGGTGACCACGGCCGTGTCCAGGAATCCCTGGTCGCGGAGGCCTGGTTCCACCAGGGCGTCCGCGGCGGCGTAGACCTCCACAGGCTCCGCGCCCTCGTTGAACCAGTTCAGCGTGTCAAAGTCGTGGATCAGTGTTTCCAGGAAGATGGTCCAGGCCGGGATCCTGGCTGCGTGGCCGATGCTCCCGGTGCCCGGGTCCCTGGTCAGCGAGCGCAGGAGTTGCGGCGTCCCGACGACACCGTTGGCAAGGTCGTTCTTGGCAGCCTGGAAGTCAGCGGCGTAGCGGCGGTTGAAGCCGATCTGGAAGTGGATTCCCGCCGCTTCCACAGCGTGGAGGGCCGTGTCGAGTTCTTCGAGGTTCTGCGCAGCAGGCTTCTCGCAAAAGACGTGCTTTCCCGCCGCGGCGGCCTGGGAGATCAGGGAAGCGTGGAACCGGGCAGGACTGGCGATGATGACAGCATCAATGTCCGGATCGGCCAGGATGTCTGCGGCGTCGGCGGTGACCTTCGCTGCACCAAGCCCGGCCGCCACAGAGGCTGCGGAGTCCAGGTTCGGATCGGCAACGGCGGCCAGCACGGCACCGGGAACCCGGCGGGCGATGCTCTCACCATGGAACGCCCCCATCCACCCGGACCCGATGAGGCCCAGCCGCACCGGGGCGGGAAGTCCGGCGGAGCGCTGTTCGATGTAGGCCATGGGCCAGGTCCTTTCGATAGTCAATACAACAATTGCTCAGGCGGAACCGCTGTGTTCGCCCGGGAAGTCAATGCCAAGCTGGCGGCGGATTTCATCGGCTGTTTCCATGGTCCGGATGGACGCAGAGAGGGGCCGCTGCGTGGTTTCCGTTTGTCCGGCGGCGATGGCGCGGGCCACCGCCGCTGCTTCATAGTGCAGGCCTTCGAAGTGGCCGCCGGCTGGTTCGTCGTGGCGGAGCCGCCTCCCTTCGGGAAACCTGACCTCAAAACCGCCGGGCATGTTGAAGGGTCCGTCGATGGTCAATGTGGCCTCGGAGCCCACCATGGTTGCTGCGGTGGGTGTGAAATTGTGGAGCTGGGTGTTCATCACGGCCTGGCTCCCGCCGGGGAATTCCATGATGGCGGAGAGCTGGGCGTTGACCCCGGATTCGTGTGGCTGGCCCGCGGCGTGCAGCCGTTCGGGCGAGCCCAGGACCTCGGTGATGAGTGCCAGCGGGTAGGTGCCCAGGTCCAGCAGCGGACCGCCGGCCAGTGCCGGATCAAAGATGCGGTGGCTGCGGTCGAAGAACTCGCCGTATTCTGCTAGGACAGTGGTCACAGTCCCCAGCATTCCGGCGTCGAGCATTTGCTTGATCACATCGAATTTTGGCAGGAAGAAGCTCCACATTGCCTCGGCAGCGAAGACGCCGGCAGCTGTGGCCCGCGCGGCGATATCCCGCGCCTGCACCGCGTTGAGCCCGATGGGCTTCTCGATGAGGACGTGTTTGCCGGCGTCGATGGCGAGCAGGGCAGCGCTGTGGTGGACGTTGTGTGGCGTGCAGACATAGACGATGTCGATATCGGGAGATTCCGCCAGCTCCTCGTAGCTGCCGTAGGCGGTGGGCACGCCGAAGGTATCGGCAAAGGCCTTGGAGCGTGCCAGGGAACGGGAGCCGACGGCGGCGATCACCTGGTGTGTGTGGGCCTGCACCGATTCGGTGAAGCGCTCGGCAATCCACCCCGGTCCCATGATCCCCCACCGCAGGGACGGTGCGTCCCGTGAGTCCGGTACCCGTGATGCCGGCAGGGTGCTGAGGGGCATCAGTAGGTCACTTTCGTGAAGGCTCCATCACTGTGGAGCGAACGGATCATGGCTTGGGCAACCTGCGATGCCCGCAGGCCGTCCTCCCCGGTGGCGAGCGGTGCCGGTTCACCCCGGCGGAGCGAGGAAATCCAGGCCTGGAGCTGCAGCCGGTAGGCGTCGGCGAAGCGCGGGCGCCAGTCAGCGGGGACCTCGGAACGCCGCTGCCCCTCTTGGTTGATGGCCAAGGCGGCGGGCTCCGGCAGGGCGGCGGTGCCGTATTCCGACACGACCTCGCAGGCGGTGGTGTAGCCGTACCGGGCGTTGAGGAAGAGTTCCAGGGTGGCGAGCGTGCCGTCTGCTGCGCGCAGCAGCATGAAGGAAGGGTCCCGCAGATCTCCAGTGCTGTGCCGGGAACTGCGTCCCGCCTGCCAGGAGACCTCGGTGACGGGTGAGCCCAGCAGCCAGGGGATGATGTCGAACTCGTGGATGGCCGAATTGGTGATGGCGGATTCGGAGCTTGCGCCCGGCCCTGAGGCTGCCGTCCGGCTGACGCAGTGCACCTGCAGTGGCTCGCCCTGGCTGCGCGCCTGGGTGGCTTCCCGCAGCGCGGCGTAGCCGGGATCGAACCGCCTCATGAAACCCATGGAGAGCAGCCGGGCCCCGGTTGCGGCAAGGATGTCTGCCTCGGCCTCCACCACTTCGCGGCTTTCCAGGAGCGTCGGAGCCAACGGCTTTTCACACAGCACCGGGGTCATCGCTTCAAAGCACTCCAGCACCAGGCCGGCGTGGGTGTCGTCATGCGAGGCAATGACGACGGCGTCAACGTCGCTCGAGTCGATGAGCTCGGTTGGGTTGGTGGTGATGCGAGCCGACGGCGGCGCTGCTGCCGCCGCCCGGCCGGCGTCGAGGTCTGCCACGAAGGTGACCTCGGCGCCGCTGATGGTGGTGGAGAGGTTCCTGATGTGGTCTGCGCCCATGACACCGGCGCCGATAACGCCAACCCGGATCGGCATGTTGTGTTCCGTTCTGCTTCTATAACTGCTTCGTGCGGTGGCATCTGCGCCACGGCGTGGCGGGAGGGGGCCCGGTCCTGCTTTCAGGCGGACCCCCATCCCGGCTGCCTAGGCGTGCCGTGGGCTGCTTTCCCGTGAGGCTTCGGCGACGTCGGCAACGTCAGCGACTTCCGCTTTAACTTCCTTGACGATGTCGCCGTGGCCACCGAGCTGTTCGAGCTCGTGGGCGAGCTCCGCCAGCTCGGCGCCGCCGGCCATCTGGGCGGTGAGCTCGTCCAGGGTGATGTCCTTCTTGTCGTAGTAGCCGATCGACTTGCCGCGTTTGAGCAGCAGGAACCGGTCCCCGACGGGGAAGGCGTGGTGCGGGTTGTGGGTGATGAAGATGACCCCCAGCCCACGGTCACGGGCCTGCAGGATGTAACGGAGGACGACGCCTGACTGCTTCACGCCCAGTGCCGCCGTTGGTTCATCCAGAATCAGTACCTTCGCGCCGAAGTACACGGCGCGGGCGATCGCGACACACTGGCGCTCACCGCCGGAGAGCTGCCCGATGGGCTGCTCCACGTCCCGGAGGTCGATGCCCATCTCGGCGAGTTCCTTGAGCGTGATGTCCTTCATCTTCTGGACGTCCATGCTCTTGAATGGACCGAAGCCGGACGTCAGTTCGGAACCGAGGAAGAAGTTACGCCAGATCGGCATCAGTGGCACCACTGCGAGGTCCTGGTACACCGTGGCAATGCCGGCGTCGAGGGCGTCACGTGGTGAGCTGAACTTCCGTTCCTCTCCCATGATGTTCAGTACCCCGGCGTCGTGCTGGTGCAGGCCGGCAATGATCTTGATCAGCGTTGACTTACCCGCACCGTTGTCGCCCAGGACGCAGGTGACCCGGCCGTTGTCCACGGCCATGGTCACATCGGACAGGGCGATGATATTGCCGTAGTGCTTACCCACCCCTTCGAGGGAAAGCAGGTGGACGGGCGTGTGGGTGAGCGGATCCCGTTCATTCTTGAGCAGTGTTTGCTGGTCGATCTGCTTTGCATTCATTTCTCCGGCCCCTTACTTCAGTTCCGCGCGGCGCTTGACGATGAGGTTGACGATGGTGGCCAGCAGAAGCATCAGGCCCAGGAAGAATTTGAACCAGTCCGGGTTCCACTGGGCGTAGACGATGCCCTTGTTGGCCATGCCGAAGATGAAGGCGCCGATCGCGCCGCCGATCGCGGATCCGTAGCCGCCGGTCAAGAGGCAGCCGCCGATCACCGCGGCGATGATGTAGAGGAATTCGTTGCCCACACCTTCACCGGACTGCACGGTGTCGAAGGCGAAGAGGTTGTGCATGCCCAGGATCCAGCCGCAGAAGCCCACTCCCATGAACAGGCCGATCTTGGTTGCCTTCACCGGGACACCCACGGCGCGGGCTGCGTTCTCGTCTCCGCCGACGGCGAAGATCCAGTTCCCCACCCGGGTCCGCATCAGCACCCAGGTGGCGACGGCCACCAGCGCGATCCAGATGAACACCGTGATGTTGACGTCAATCCCGCCAATCCTCACTGAAGACGCAAAGACCGCACGGGCGGCAGCGAAGCCGTCCATGTCCGAAATCGAGGGGGAAGACACACCGCCGCCGATCATGCGGGTCAGGCCCAGGTTCAGGCCGGTCAGCATGAGGAAGGTAGCGAGGGTGACGATGAAGCTGGGGAGTTTGGTCTTCATCAGGATCCAGCCGTTAATGAAGCCGATGGCCAGGGAAACCAGCAGGGCCAAGGCCACCCCCACCCAGATGTTCGTGCTGAAGTACCAGCTGAACATCGATGCCGTGAGTGCCGACGAGATCACGGCGACACCGGTGGAGAGGTCAAACTCACCGCCGATCATGAGCAGCGATACCCCGACGGCCATGATGCCAATGGTGGAGCTGCCGTACAGCACGGTGGCGAAGGACGCCGGCTGGAGGAAGGTCTGGGAAACCACCGCGAAGAAGATGAACAGAACGATCGCGCCGACGAGCGCGCCGACTTCCGGGCGGCCGAGGAGCTTCTGGAGGGGGTTGCGTTTACCGATTCGTTCATCGGCAACGGGGAGGGGGGACTTGGATAATGTCTGGGTCATGGGGTTCTCCTGCTAGGGCGGGTTCCGGAGCCCGAGGACTCCGGAACCCGGCTCAGAGCATCCTTAGCGGATGCCTTCCTTGGCGAATTTGAGGACGTCAGGAGCTGCTGCCTGATCGATGATCGACGGTCCTGTCAGGACCGGAAGTCCGCCTCCCACGTGGTAGCCGCCGCGCTTGACCTGCCACAGGGCATCGATGGCGCCGTAGCCCTGAAGCCATGGCTGCTGGTCAACGGTGAAGGCCACCTTGCCGTCGATGATGGCCTGGGCAAGGTCACCGTTCATGTCGAAGGAAGCAACCTTGACTTTGTCCTGCAGCCCCAGGGCTTCCACCGCTTTGTTGATGGTGAGGGTGAACGGTGCGCCGAGGCCGATGATCGCGTCTGCGTCCGGGGTGGCCTGTAGCTTTGCGGTCACGGTGGAGGAAACCTGGGTCATGTCAGTTCCCTGGACGAACAGGTTTTCGGTGGCGGGGATCTTCGTTTTGACGCCTGCGCAGCGGGAATCAAGTGCCACGTTTCCCTGTTCCATAATCACGCAGATCGGGCGCTTGGCTCCGAGAGCGGCAAGCTTCTCGCCAACAGCGGCGCCGGCCAGGTTTTCGTCGGAACCGAAGTGGGTGAAGGCACCTACGTCACCCCAGACATCCGCACCGGAGTTGAGGCTGACAACCGGGATTCCGGCGTCGGTGGCCTTCTTCAGGACGTCCTTGAGCGCGTCCGGCTTGGCCAGGGTTACGGCGATGCCGCTCACCTTTTGGTCAATGGCCTGCTGGATCAGCTGGGCCTGCCGGCCACCTTCGGGATCCGAGGTGTAGAGCAGTTCCACGTTGTCCTTGGCGGCCGCCTCTTCGGCACCCTTACGGAGGATGTCCCAGAAGGTGTCGCCCGGGGCTGCATGGGTAATGAGGGCAATCTTGATCCGTTCAGTCGTGGCCACCTGGCCGCCGCCCGCACCGCCGCCGGTCTCCTCGGACTTGCCGCCGGTGCTTGAACATGCGCTGAGGGCCAGCATCGGGACAACTGCTGCTACCAGTGCCGCCTTACGCCAAGAGAGTTTTACCACTGTGAATCTCCTTTGATTTCAGCTCCGGGCTGCTACCTTGCAGCCGCCGGAATATCGCCTACATCGATCATGGTGACTTGAACCACACATGTCAATACTTTGTCCTGACATTAGTATGTAAACACGTAAATCGTGACAAAACATGGAACCCTGCGTGCTGGAGGCGACCATTCTCGCGCCAGGAATGATGGATGGCAGGGTCACGTCTCCCTTGCGTGGGAACAACGCGGGGTCACTTTCCGCCCAATAACGCCCGGTTTTTGGGCGGAAAGTGACCCCGCGTTGCTTGTGGATACGACAATGGGCAGTTCCGCCGTGTTCGGCGGAACTGCCCATTCGGTTCTCGTAGCCAGGAGATTCAGACGGCGAGGGTTTTGGCGCCTTCCGGTTTCACGCCGGCGATGTTCTTGAAGTAGTGCTCCAGGTCCTCGAGGCTCTTGTCCTTAGTCTCAGGAACGAATCTGGAGGCGAACAGGATGGCGCCCACGCCCAGGACCGCAAAGACGAAGAACGTGTTGGAGAGCCCGATCGCCGCGAGCAGCTGCGGGAACCCGAAACCGACCAGGAAGTTCACGATCCAGAGCACAAAGGCCGAGGCCCCCATGCCGAGGCCGCGCATTTTCAGGGGAAAGATCTCGGAAAGCATCAGCCACGTCACCGGCGAGATGGCACCTTGCTGGAAAGCAAGGAAGGTGACGGTCAGAGCCAAAATTACAAAGCCCCGCCCGGTCCCTTCCGGCAGGACCAGGGAGAAAATTCCGATCAGAAGCAGTGCGCTGGTGGTGCCGATCTGGCCCGTGATGAGCATCTTTCGCCGGCCGACCTTGCCCAGGAGCCAGATGCCCACGAACGTGGCCACAACAGAGATAATGCCGTTGGCGATGTTGGCCGTCAGTGCAGCCTCGCGTCCAAAACCTGATTGGGCGAGAATCTGGGTGCCGTAGTACATGATGGAGTTCACGCCGGTGATCTGTTGAATGACGGCCAAGCCGATGCCCACCACAAAAATCCGCCGCAGCCAGGGAATGCCAAGGTCCTTCCACGAGCCCATCTTGGACTTGTAGTCCTCCACGGCCATCGCTTTGACTTCTTCGAACTCCGTCCGGGCTTCCTCCTGGGAACGGATTCGCCGGAGCACGCTGAGCGTTTCACCGAAGCTCCCCATGGACGCAAGCCAGCGGGGACTCTCCGGCATGAAATTCATGCCGATCCACAGGGCGATGGCCGGCAGCGTGGCGATGACGAGCATCCAGCGCCAGATTCCGCCTGCTTCGCCGAAGGTGTTGCCAAGGTAGGCGTTGAAGATGAACGCCAACAATTGCCCTGTGACGATCATGAGTTCGTTCTGCGTGACGATCCGCCCGCGGCGCGCGCTCGGTGAAACCTCGGCAAGGTAAACGGGAACTGTGACTGACGCCCCGCCCACGGCCAGGCCGAGCACAAACCGGGCCAGTATCATCACTTCGGTGTTCGGAGCGAAGGTGCAGGCCAGCGTTCCCACCAGGAAGATGACCGCAAGGACCATGATCATCTTGCGGCGGCCGTTCCGGTCCGCGAGGCGGCCACCGAACAGCGCGCCAAAGGCTGCACCGAAAAGCAGTGAGGACGTCACCAGACCTTCTGTTAGCGGCGTAAGTCCCAGGTCTTCCTGCATGTACGGCAGCGCACCGTTGATCACGCCGGTGTCATAGCCAAAAAGCAGTCCGCCGAAGGTGGAGATGATGGTGACGGTCCGCAGGGCGCGTTTATGGTTGGCTGGCTGCCTTCGGCTGGTGTCCGCGGAAGCGGACGTCCCCGTCATACGCCGACCTTCCGGACGTACTGCTGGATGGTCTCCAGCTGGTAGCGGGAGACCTCCGCAGCGTTGTCGTCCTCAGCGAAGACGCTGGAGACCATGACAGCGTTCTCGTTGTCCAGGAAGCCGATCTCCTGCAGGCCGCCGAAGAATTCATCCCAGTTGACGTCGCCGTCGCCGATCTTGAGGTGCTGGTGCACCCGGACCGGGTTGCCGGGCGGGTTGGTGATGTAGCGCAACCCGTGCGAGGCATGGTGGTCCATGGTGTCGGCCACGTGGACGAGGCGGAGCTTGTCACCGGCGGCCCGCATGATGTCCAGCGGCGCGTTCTTCATGTGGAAGCTGTGCGAGGCGACGTAGACCAGGCCGACATTTTTTGAGTTCAGCCCACGGATAACCCGGATGGCGGCAAGGCCTTCCTCAACGAAGTCGTCCGGGTGCGGGTCAATCAGGAGATCGATCCCCTCCCGTTCGATGATGGGAAGAAGTTCCTCCATGGAGCGGTAGAAGGCCCGCTCCGACTCCTCGGCCTTCTCCGGCCGGCCGGAGAACTCGGTGTTCATGGTGCTGACGCCCAAGTCCACAGTGATCTGGATGGCACGCTTCCAGTAACGGACCGCGGCCTCGCGGGCATCCTCGTCGGGACCGGACCAGCGGAGCACCGGCAGGACGGAGGCGATTTCGATGCCCGCATCCTTGCAGGCCTTGTTCAGCTGCCCCACCAGTTCGTCGTCGGCTTTGGGGTGGTTGTAGAACGGGATCACGTCGGCATGCGGGGTCATTTGCATGTACTTGTAGCCCAGGTCGGCTACCACCCGCGGGAATTCGAGCAGGCTGTGCGAGTGGTGGAACGGGGTGGGGTCAAGGGCGATTTTCACGAAGGACACTCCATGGTGGTTCAGGGGGTCGTCAGGGCGGTTGCGGGCATGCGCTAGCTGTAGAGGGCGGGCTTGGCGTTGAGCTTCACGGCAACCTTTTCGCCGTTCTTCTGCGCCTCAACGCCGGCCTCGCAGCAAGCAGCTGTAGCGTAGCCGTCCCAGGCGGTTGGACCGCCGATTTCACCGCGAAGGGCGGCGTCCACCCATGACTGGATCTCGACGTCGTACGCGGCACCGAAGCGCTCCTCAAACCCGGGCGTGACGCTGCCGCCCCAGTGTCCGGCACTGCGCGTGTACGGACCCTTGTCCCCGCCGATGCTGACGATGCCCTCTTCAAAGGAGGCCTGGGTGGCCACTTCGTAGCCGAACTTTGCGTTGACAAAGATTTCGACGTCGGCCAGGACGCCCGACTCGGTTTCGAGCAGGACGTGCTGGGGGTCGTGCTGCCCGGCGGGTGCGCTTTTTGTGGCTTTGCCGAGCCGGACCTGGACGCTGGTGATTTCCTCGCCGGTGAAGTAGCGGATTGCATCGAATTCATGGACCACGGAGTCGTTGATCAGCATTTCGTTGGTGAACCCCGGCGGCGTGCTGGGGTTGCGGTGCTGGTGGTGCAGCATCAGCAGTTCGCCCAGCTCGTGGTTCTGGATAATCTGGCCAAGCGCTGCGTATTCAGCGTCAAAGCGGCGCATGAAGCCCACCTGGATCCTCTTGTGGCCGAGCTTCTC
>NZ_QAIQ01000319.1 GCF_003061105.1 Arthrobacter sp. HMWF013 | reverse complement strand
ATCCAGATCAGTTCGTCGGTGAAGGCCTCGCCTCTGGCGGCGCGGGTCCGGGGGTGCCGCTCGGGTGGGAGGGGATGCTCCCGGTCAGTGCCGTAGACGGGAATGCGGTCCGTGCCTACCTCAGAGGGGTCGCTGAGGGGTTCGGCCAGTTGGCTGCCGTGGTGGTGGTTCGTGAGTATTGTCCGGCCCTGGTCGTCGAGGGCGCAGACACCGACGCTGACTGTGTCCAAGACCGTGCCCAGCAGTTGTTCGCGATTTTCGCTGGCAGTCAGGAGCTTCCGGACCTCTATTGCCCGGTCCTGAAGCAGCCGCCGCTGACTGGAGATGGCGTTGGCAACCCCGTGGGCTGTGAGTGCGATGGCGCCGAGAATGACCGGCAGAAGCACGATCCTGATGAAGGAGGCGCTGGTGAAGCCTGTGCCGAGGATTACCGGGGGGAGGACTGCGCTCAGGATGGTTGCGAGTATGGCGAGGACTACGCCGCTGGGGTGCTTGCCGGCAGAGAGCCAAACGACCGGAAAGACCAACAGGAAGCCCAGCACGGCGAGGTATTGGTCCCCTGCTTCGCGGGACAGTCCGATGGCCAAGCAGTCCAGCGCCGGGATGATCAGTACGGCCCGCTTGGGCAGCCGTTCCCACGGAACGATCGCGCAGGCGGCGAGCAAGACGAGATGGGCAGCCAGGCTGTAGAGGAACGGCCCGGACCACTTGAGCTCGGGATGCAAGACCATGGCCAGGACGGCAACCAGGAGCATCGTCAGGAACAGCGGAAGCTGGAACATCACAGTCCGCCCGCGATGCCCCAGCGTGCGGAAGTACCTTTCAACCGGTTCGAAAAACAAGATGTCCCCCATGACTGCCCGAATTCTGGCCTTAATCAGGAAGCCTACTGCCATTCCTGGGTCCAGTGCAGCGAATCCCGGCGTCCGCTCCGGTCAGCGGTCCCTCTGAGTCACATAGCGCGTGACTTGAGCAAATCTTGAGGATGCATTTCATAGCATCGCGGTATGGGTAGATATGGGGGAACCCGCTCCGCGCGGCAGTCCAGAGGCGAGCTCCGCCGTCGGCGAATGCAGTCATTGTCCTATGTGCTGCTGGCGGCGCTGGGAGTTGTTACAGCAGCCGTCGTTGTGGCCGCCCTCAGCCGGTAAAGTGCCACCTCTGCCCTCTGATCGGCCACAGCCTTGCCACGGACAAAAAACAGCCCTGGCCGTTTGGCCAGGGCTGTTCTTTTGGTTCTGCGGAGTATCAGTTGTTCACGATACGGACCGGACCCGCAAGGGTATCGCAGACAGTCACATCGTTGCCTGACGCGTCCACTGCCTCGCCCAGAACGGCGAGTGATCCGACATCCGCGACATCGCAGAGAGTGGCGGCGACGGCGGCCGCAATGTTGGCGTCGACGGCGTCCTTCACGATGACATCGCCAACCGTGACGTTTACCAGACCATCATTGATGGTGGTGTTTTCCTTGGCCTGCGAAGGTCCTGCTACGGCGCCAACCAGGAAAAGGGTTCCGGCGGCTGCTGCGGTGGCTTTTTTGAGAAATGACATAGTTTTGCTCCCTTACTTTGGGCCCAATACAGGGTCCTCGATTGGTTGCTTCTTTTGAGACCGTGGAATACGGCGGTGAAATTCGGCTAGCTCGCGGTTGCGCAATTGGTGGTCGATGACCCCAGATTCTTCCAACCGCTATCGAGTTATGTTGTTCGCTGAGCGCCGTTCACCCAGAAAACACTAATGCTAAGTATGCTTACGGTCAAATGCCGATGTGACGCAATGTGGGATTTTCCGCGTCATTCCGGGCTCAAATTCGCATCATAATTTGTGCGATGAGCGCCCTCAGCCGGTTGAAGTTCAACGCGGGGGTTGACATCATCCCCGCCCGCCCAGAAACTCTAGTGAATGCTTCAAGCCACGGTGCAGTTAGCCATGAGCCGAGGGGTTCCATGTTCAACGACGGCGCATATGACTACGTAATTGCCGGGGGCGGCAGCGGCGGCTGTGTCTTGGCCGGCAGGCTCAGTGAAGACCCCACGGTGAGCGTCCTCCTGCTGGAGGCGGGCGGAACCGACCGCAATTTGTTTATCCACATGCCCGCCGGCTTTCCGAAACTTAGTAC
>NZ_QAIQ01000318.1 GCF_003061105.1 Arthrobacter sp. HMWF013 | reverse complement strand
GCACACTATTGAGTTCTCAAACAACAGACACACCCGGCACCACCACAACATCTCAGCCGTGGATCGCTCCGGAGCAACTTTTCAAACTTACCGGCTGTCTTCCAACTTGTCAAATCCGCATCCCGACTCGCTCTGCCCTGAAGGCTTTCGTGTCGGTTTTTTCGGTCTGACTCCGTGGAGCAGCGCGGAAATAAACTCTACCACCACTTTGGCGGGATGGCCACCGGGACCCCCGAGAGCCCCTCGACACCCAAGGCCCGTGAGACGAAAAAGCCCGGAATCTCAAGGGATTCCGGGCTTTTTGCCGCCAATTTAAGAGAGCGGGCTCACACTACTGCAGTATTCCTGCCGCCTTGGTGGCGGGCTTGAAGTACGCCGCCCCCAGGGGCGGAAGCGTTACGGTCAGCGATGCCGGCTGGCCGTCCCGCCCTTCGCCCGTCGCAGTCAGCTGACCGGCGTTCAGGACACCTGATCCGCCGTAGGCCGCCGCGTCTGTATTGAGGGCTTCGGTCCACGCGCCGGCGGCCGGAACTCCCAGGGGGTAGCCCACATGCGGTCCGCCCGAGAAGTTGATGGCACACACCAGGGGGTTGCCCTCCTTGTCCCAACGGACAAAACTGAGGACGTTGTGGTCAGCGTCGCCACCGTTGATCCACTGGAAGCCGCCGGGCTCGTTGTCCCGGGTGTAGAGCGCCGGCGTCGAGCTGTACAGCTCGTTCAGGTCCTTGGTGAGGAGCTGGATCCCGCGGTGGGCGGGGATATCGGCCAGGTACCAGTCGAGGCCATGCTGTTCGGACCATTCGGCTTCCTGTCCGAATTCGGTGCCCATGAAGATGAGCTGCTTGCCCGGGTGCGCCCACTGGTACGCCAGGAAGGCACGCAGGTTGGCCAGCTGCTGCCAGCGGTCCCCCGGCATCTTCCGGAGCATGGAGCCCTTGCCATGCACTACCTCGTCATGGCTGATGGGCAGCAGGAAGTTCTCAGTGAAGGCGTACACCATCGAGAACGTCACCGTACCGTGGTGCCACTTGCGGTTGACCGGGTCCTCGGAGATGTACTTGAGGGAGTCATGCATCCAGCCCATGTTCCACTTCAGGCCGAAACCGAGCCCGGAGTGGCTGGTGGGGGCGGTTACGCCGGGGAACGCTGTGGACTCCTCGGCGATCATCACCGCTCCCGGGTGGGTCTTGTAGACGGTGGCGTTGACTTCCTGCAGGAACGACATGGCTTCCAGGTTTTCCCGGCCGCCGAAACGGTTGGGCGACCACTGGCCGTCTTCCCGCGAATAGTCCAGGTAAAGCATTGAGGCCACGGCATCCACCCGGAGCCCGTCAATGTGGAACTCGTCAAGCCAGTACAGGGCGTTGGCCACCAGGAAGTTGCGCACCTCGGTCCGGCCGAAATCGAAGATCAGCGTTCCCCAGTCGGGGTGCTCACCGAGGTTTGGATCGGCGTGCTCGTACAGCGGTTCGCCGTCGAACTGGGCCAGGGCCCAGGAGTCCTTGGGGAAGTGCGCCGGGACCCAGTCCAGCAGCACGCCGATTCCGGCCTGGTGGAGGGCATCAACGAGGTACCGGAACTCGTCAGGGTGGCCGAACCGTGAGGTGGGCGCAAAGTAGGACGTGACCTGGTAGCCCCATGAGCCGCCGAAGGGGTGCTCGGCCACCGGCATGAACTCAACGTGCGTGAATCCGAGCCACTTGACGTACTCCACCAGGTCCTTGGCCAGCTCGCGGTAGCCCAGGCCGAGGCGCCAGGATCCGAGGTGGACTTCATAGACGCTCATCGGCGAATTGTGGGGATCACGCTGGGCGCGGGCTTCCATCCACTCGGAGTCCTGGAAAGCGTAGGACGGCTCCACCACCCTGGACGCGGTCAGCGGCGGGACCTCCGTACCGAACGCCAGCGGATCAGCCTTTTCAACCCAATAGCCGCTCTTGGTCTTGATTTCGAATTTGTAGCACGCCCCTGCTAAAACGCCCGGCAGGAAGACTTCCCACACACCGGAGGAGCCCAGCGAGCGGAGGGAATTTTCGCGGCCGTCCCAGGCGTTGAAGTCGCCTTTGATCCTGACAGCCTGTGCATTCGGGGCCCACACGGCAAAGGAGACACCGTCCACGTCACCGAGGGAGGACTTGTAGTGCTGGACGTGTGCGCCCAGCACTTCCCAGAGTTTCTCGTGCCGGCCTTCGCCAATGAGGTGGAGGTCCACTTCTCCCACGGTGGGCAGGTAGCGGTAGGGCTCGTCCATGGTCTGGGGTGCGGCACCCGCGTAGGTAACTTCCAGCCGGTAGTCAGGAACATGGCCGGCCTGGAGCGGCTCCAGCACCGCCACCCACACACCGTTGGCTTCGTGGGTCATGGGAACGGTACCGGCGGCGGTCACGACGCTGACCTCTTCTGCGAGGTGCTTCACCGTCCGGACAGTCACGTGTCCGTGGTCGTCCAGATGGGCGCCGAGTACTGAGTGCGGCGCATGGTGTTCCCCGTTGCCCACCCGGGCAAGCGTGTCCGCGTCCACGTGGAGCGGCACACCGGGCCTGTCTGTACGTGCTGAGCCTGTCATGTTAATACCTTCCGCTGCTGCCTCGGCATGATCGCCGGGGCCTTTACCGCTGAGGAGCCGTCTGGACGCATTCGCAGGAATGGCCAGCCAGTCGGGTCTGTTCCGCAATTCATAAACCACTTCATAGAGCGCCTTGTCCAGCCACAATGCCACAAAGAGCGGTGAGGCGCGGTCGATCGTGCCGGGAGTGACAGCGGCATAGCCGGCAAGGAACGCATCCGCGCAATCGTCCACCCAGGAGGCGGGAACGTGGGCGCCCTGGTATTCCCGTTCGGCCGCGCCCGCGGCGTAGTCAAAGGACCGCAGCATCCCCACGACGTCACGGAGCGGGACGTCAGGGAAGTTCCGTTCGGAGATGGG
This sequence comes from Arthrobacter sp. HMWF013, assembly GCF_003061105.1. Classification (GTDB taxonomy): domain Bacteria; phylum Actinomycetota; class Actinomycetes; order Actinomycetales; family Micrococcaceae; genus Arthrobacter. The sequence continues at coordinate 335 of NZ_QAIQ01000318.1, read as the reverse complement.
CCGCAGCGGCTCGCCTTCAAAATCGAGGATGGCCCAGCGGCCAGGCTCATTGGCCCGGCCCGGGACCTGCAGGATCTGGCCCAGGTGCAGGTCCCCGTGGATCCGCTGCAGCGGGCCGGCCGGGACGCCGTCAAGGTCACCAAGAAGCGTGTTCAACTCTGCGTCGTAAGGCCCGACGGCGGCACCGGCTTCCGCCCATGCCTGCCGGACGCGTTGGGCTACTCCGGGGGCAATGATCCCGCCCGGAACAGACTCACCGCTGGTGCCGAGAGCGTCCGCCAGCCTGCGGTGGACAGTTGCCGTTGCAGCACCAAGGCCGTGGGCCTCGGCGGTGA
>NZ_QAIQ01000317.1 GCF_003061105.1 Arthrobacter sp. HMWF013 | reverse complement strand
CAACAGGCGGGCCTGGAACAACCGGGTCCCCGGAGGTGGTCTTCTCCGACGCGGAGCTGGCGGCGATCATCAACGCAGTCGCCCGAAACCGGGACCTGCAGTTCCCTCCCGCTCAGGACTCCGAGTGGCAGCGCAGCGGAGCCACCAGCGGAACCTTCCCCCAGGTCAGCACGGAGACCACGCCCACCGAGTGCATGGCCTTCGTCCCGCAAAACCCGTTCGTCCGGTGGGCGGACAGAAGCGTGAACTTTGCGGAGGGCGGAATGCCTCTCGGTGAACCATCGGGACCGACCACTACCGTGATGATCACGCTCCGGAGCGCGGAAAAGGGTGCCATCGCCAAGGCCGATTTCGGCTACACAGCGGAGCAGGTATCCGGCTGCAGCCGGTTTGACCTGGCCTCGACGGAGTCCGGCCGGACGTCAACGTATGCAGTCCAATTGCTGCCGGCTCCCCCGGTCGGGGAGAAACAGCACGGCCTGATGCAGAACACGAAGCCGAAAGGACCAGGGGATTACGGCTCAGTCGGGCTGCGGGTCCTTGCTGGCACCATGTCCGTCTCACTGACGCTCGCTGTCGCGGATCTCAACTCCGAGTCGGATGCGAACCCGGCTCTGGACTCCATGGCAGACCTGGCCAGGCAGCTGATCGGCCAGGCCGTGAACAAGCCGCCATCAGTAGGCGCACCGGCACCAAACCCCCGGACTCCGGAAGACGTTGTCGCACTGGTCAAGGGCGTCACTGCACCGGGCGGGTATCCGGTGACGCTGCCCGGCGCCTCGGTCATCGGTCCGCCGCCCGGAACCGCGGCAACCCCATCGTCGCAACCGGTTCTTCCGTGTATCTTCGACGATGATGCATACTACGGCACGCTCCTTGGCGCAGTCCTCGGCCAAGGGCAGATCCCAGGGGCCACCAAGATGGACTACGCAGAACTCGCGGTGATCAGCATGCCGACGGCGGCGTCCCCGCCGTACCCGTTCGACTCCCGGGCCGCAGCGCTTCGGGACTGCACCACGGTACAGGAGACCATGCTGGGCAATTCGCGTCCGTGGTCGGCTGTCTCGCAGCTAAGCGTCAACATCCCCGCCGAGGCAACCTACGCCGTCGCGTACCAGTTATCGGATGGCACCGGCGAGTGGCATGTCAGGGCAGGCGCCCGCAGGGGGTCCCTGACGGTGGAGGGCAACGGCAGGACGCCCTCCCAGGCGGAAGCCCAGGCCGGCGCAGACAGGCTCACCGCAGTCTTCGGCAGCGTGTTCGCCAACGCCGGACTGTGAAGGCACCTGCTTCAACGTTGTAAAATATGGCTGAGGGGCTGATCTGCCCGGACTTCTGCAGGGGGATGTGGCATGGCTGCAACGCTTCACGACGTGGCCCGTGTGGCAGGGGTGTCTTTCAAGACCGTTTCAAACGTCATCAACAACCACCCCCATGTCCGGGACACTACCCGCGCCAAGGTTGAACAGGCCATCCAGGAGCTCGGTTACCGGCCCAACCTGACCGCCCGCAGCCTTCGGTCGGGGCACACGGGCGCCATCACCCTGGCCCTCCCGCAGCTGAGCCTGCCCTACTTCGCCGAACTCGCCGACGCCGTCATCGAAGCGGCAGCAAAGCACGGCCTGGTGGTGCTCATTGAGCAGACCGGAGCCAGCAGGGAACGTGAACTCGAGGTCATGGCCAGCCCCCGGCTCAAAATGTCCGACGGCCTGATCTTCAGCCCGCTGGCTCTCGGGCAGGAGGACGTTGACCTGATCAAGGCCGATGTTCCGATCGTGCTGCTCGGCGAGCGCATCTCCGGCAGCGCCTCGGACCACGTCACCATGCAGAACGTCACCGCCGCGCGGGCCGCCACCGAACACCTGCTGGACATGGGCAGGAAGCGGATCGCCGTGGTGGGCGCCCATGAGGGGGAAGTCATCGGCTCAGCCGGCCTGCGTCTCCGCGGATACCGGGAGGCGCTGGAGGCCCGGGGCATTCAGTACGACGACGGCATCGTCGCCTATGTTGTCGACTGGCACCGGTCCAACGGTGCGGCCGCGATGCATGACCTCCTCGACCGCGGCGCCACTTTCGACGCCCTCTTCGGGCTCAATGACACCCTCGCGCAGGGTGCCGTGCGGGTCCTGCAGGAAGCCGGGTTCCGCGTGCCGGAAGACGTTGCCGTGATCGGCTTCGACGACCTCGATGAAACCCGGTACTCCCTGCCCACGCTGAGCACCGTGGACCCCGGCCGGACCGAGATCGCCGAGACGGCCATCCGGATGCTGATGGAGCGGATCAAGGACCCCACAGGCATGCCGCCCCGGGAAATCGAGACGGAGTTCCACGTGGTCCCGCGCGAGTCGACGGCGGGCACCGGACCGGCGTAGCCGCTCCGGCACCTGCTTCACGCAG
>NZ_QAIQ01000316.1 GCF_003061105.1 Arthrobacter sp. HMWF013 | reverse complement strand
CGGTCGGCCGTTTCCACGGTGGAGAGCCGGTGTGCAATGATCAGCGCCGTCCGGCCGCTGCCTGGAATGGATTCAGCGCCCTCAGCCGTCGCGGTGCCGCCGGCAGCCCCACCGGTGCCCGCCGTGGACCTCAGCAGGCGGGCCAGGCCGCTCTGGACCAGCCGCTCGGAGGGAATGTCCAGCGATGAGGTGGCCTCGTCCAGGATCAGGACTGCAGGACGGGCCAGGAAAGCGCGGGCGAAGCTGATGAGCTGCCGCTGACCCGAGGAAACCCTGCCGCCGCGCTTGTTGACATCCGTGTCATATCCTTCGGGAAGTTCAACAATGAAGTCATGGGCCCCGACGGCCCGGGCCGCGTCCTCGATTTCCTCCCGGGAAGCTTCAGGGCGGCCCAGGGCGATGTTGTCAGCCACCGAGCCGCTGAAGAGGAACGCTTCCTGGGTGACCATCACGATGTTCCGGCGCAGGTCCGTAGTGCTGAGGTTGCGCAGGTCCACGCCGTCCAGCATCAGGGAACCGGCTGAGACGTCGTAGAAGCGTGCGATCAGCTTGGCCAGGGTGGACTTGCCGGCACCCGTCTGGCCCACCAGGGCCACGGTCTGGCCCGCCACGATGTGCAGGTCCAGGCTGGGAATGATGATGGGGCCATCGCCGTAGCGGAATTCCACGCCCTTGAAGTCGATGGTGCCCCGTGCATCCTGGAGGGCAACAGGATTCCTGGGCGGCCGGACTGTGGGAACCTCCTCCAGCAACCCGGACACTTTCTCCAAGGCCGCTTGGGCGCTTTGGAAGGAGTTGTAGAACATGGCCATCTGGTCCACCGGCTGGAAGAACCGCTTGGTGGACAGCATGAGTGCCAGGAGGACGCCGACGGCCAGGTCGCCGCTGAGGACCCGGAAGCCGCCGAATAGGAGAACCACAGCTACGCAGACGTTGCCGATCAGCACCAGGCCGGGCTGGAAGATGCCGTTCAGGTTGATGGACCGCACCGTGACCCGCCGGTAGTCATCGGAAAACTGCCCGAACTGCTCCGCGTTCTCGCGTTCCTTGCGGAAAGCCTTCACTGCGCGGATCCCGGTCATCGTTTCCACGAAGTGCACGATCAGGCGTGCCGAGACCACACGGGATTCACGGAATGCGATCTGGGAGTGCTTCTGGTACCAGCGCGCCAGGAAGAACATGGGGACGCCCGCCGCCAGCACCAGCAGCCCGCTGCGCCAGTCCAGCGCGAACACCGTGATGGCGGTGAAAACCATAAAAAGCATGCCCGAGGCCAACGAGCTGACACCGGAATCGAGCAGTTCCCGCAGGGCCTCCAGATCCGAGGTCTGCCGGGCAATGATCCGGCCCGAGGTGTACTTCTCGTGGAACTCCAGGCTGAGGCGCTGGGTGTGCTGGAACACCCGCACCCGCAGGTCCAGCAGCATGGCCTGGCTGAGCCGCGCGGTGGCGGTGACGTAAAGGGCGGTGAGTCCCGCCGTCGCGACCGCAGCCAGGAGGTACGCGACGCCGGTGAGCACCAGCGGCACGTTGTCGCCCGCCCGCAGGGCCGGGAGCGCATGGTCGATGCCGAAGGCGATCAGGGCGGGCCCTGCCACACGCGCGGCCTGGGAGAGGACCACCATGGCAATCGTCAGCCAGAACCTGAGCCGCACCGGACGGATCAGCGTGGCCAGCAGGGCGAGCGACCGCCGTCGTACGGTTTTACTGTCGCTCTTGCTGAGGTGGGCATTGTCCTCGTTGGCGGTACCGAATGTTGTGTGGGTCATCGCGTGATTTCCTCTGACTCGGCATCCGCCTCTTCCTCCAGCGCCGACAGTTCTGAATCCAGGTCCCGTGGTTCCCGGTCAAGGCTGGCGATGACATAGCGGTAGTGGGCGTTGTTTGCCAACAGTTCGGTATGGGTTCCGACGGCGGCGATCCGGCCGCCCTCGAGCAGCGCCACGCGGTCGGCCAGGGCCACTGTTGAGGGCCGGTGGGCAACGATCAGGGTAGTGGTGTCCTTCAGGACTGCACGGAGCCGGGTCTCCACGAGTTCCTCGGTGTGCACGTCCAGGGCGGACAGGGGATCATCCAGCACCAGGACGCGGGGCCTTGCTGCGATGGCGCGGGCCAGGGCAAGCCGCTGCCGCTGGCCGCCGGACAGGCTCAGGCCTTCCTCGCCGATGAGGGTTTCCACGCCCTCGGGGAGCGAGTAGGCGAAGTGCGCCTGTGCCACGTCCAAGGCTTCATCGAGGGCTTCGTCGGTCCTGTCCTGGGCCCCCAGCAGCACGTTCTCACGGACTGAGCTGGAGAACAGCGTGGTGTCTTCGAAGGCCACGGCCACGAGGCGGCGCAGCTGCTCGACGTCGAACTCCCGCAGGTCCACGCCGTCGATGGTGATCGACCCGGCGGTGACGTCGTACAGCCGGGGCACCAGTTGGATCAGTGCACTCTTGCCGCTGCCGGTGATGCCTACCAGCGCCATGGTTTCGCCCGGCCGGACGTCCAGGTTGATGTCGTTCAGGATGGGTTTGTCCGGGGCATCCTCGAACGCGAATGTGGCGTTGCTGAAGCGGAGGGCGCCTTTGAGCTGCGCGGGCTTGCGCGGCGACGCCGGGCTGGTGATGGTGTTGGCGGTGTCCATGACCTCGAAATGCCGGTCCAGGGCTGTCTTCGCCGTGAGCGCCATGGCCAGCAGCATGCCGGAGAATTCCACCGGGGTGGCCATCACGGCGGCAGTGGCGAAAAATGCCACCAGCGCGCCGATGCTCAACTGCCCGCTGGCGCACAGCATCACACCGACCACCAGGCCGGCGCCGAGGGCCAGTTCGGGCAGCAGCGTGACCACCATGGTGAACGCGGCCTGGTGCCTGGCTTTGGCGATTTCCGTCTGGCGGAGTTCCTCGGCCTGCTCGTTGAAGTTCTCCAGGGCCTCACGGCTGCGCCCGAATGCCTTGAGGACGCGGATGCCGTGGACCGACTCTTCCACTGTGGTGGCGAGATCGCCCGCCTGGTCCTGGCTGCGCCGGGCAACTTTGCTGAAACGTGTCCGGAAGCGGAAGCTGTACGCCATGATGGGCACGGCCGCCGCCAGGAAGATCAGGGCCAGCTGCCAGCTCATCGAGAACATCACCGCAATCCCGATGATCACCGTCAGTGTGGTGACCACCAGCATGATGGCACCGAACGCCATCCAGCGGCGCAAGAAGTTCAGGTCGGTCATGGCGCGGGAGAGCAGTTGCCCTGAGCCCCAGCGGTCATGGAAGGACACCGTCAGGTCCTGCAGGTGGCCGTACAGTGTGACCCGCATCTGCGTTTCCACGGTGGTGGCCGGGTTGATCACGAACTGCCGGCGGAGCGCCACAAGGACCGCCTCGGTGATGCCGAGAGCAAGGATCACGACGGCGGCAGTCCAGACCGCACTCGTGGCGCCGCCCGGTTTGAGCGACTCATTGACGAGGACACGAAGCACCTGCGGGATGGTCAGCGCTACGATGCTGGCCAGCAGCGCGCAGGCCAGCCCCAGCACCAGCCGGGGAATAATCGGCCTGACGTGGGGGTAAAGACGGCTGATGGATCTAAAAAATGAGGTCTGCTTGGCCATGCCCGCTTCTCATACTCTAAAACGAATGTAGTTTCCCGTAGCAACTACCCTATGCCATGGAGTGAGAGGACTCACTCGCTACGGGATTATTCGCGTGAGGTAAGTGTCAGCAGGACCGCTTCGGGCTTGCAGGCGATGCGGATGGGAGCGAAACGGGAGGTGCCGATACCGCCCGAGACGTTCACCGGCGTCGTACGTCCGTTGCTCTCCCAGTCGTTGAGGCCCTTGGCGCGCCACGTCGGGAGGTCGCAGTTGGACACCAAGGCTCCGTAGCCCGGGATGCACAACTGTCCTCCATGGGTGTGGCCGGCGAGGAGCAGGTCCGCCCCGTCCTCGGTGAAGTGGTCCAGCACGCGCTGGTACGGGGCGTGGATAACGGCGACGCGCAGGTGCGCGTTCTGGTCCTGGTTGCGGGTCCCGCGTGGCCAGCCGGCGTAGCGCTCCCGTTTCAGGTGCGGATCGTCCACACCCGAGAAATCGAACCGGATCCCTTGCAGCACTATCGACTGGTGGCGGTTGGTGAGATCAACCCAGCCGCCCATTCCGAATCCCGAGCGCAGCCGCGGCCAGTCCAGCTCGACCGGGTTGTGCTTCGCCCTCGACGGACCCAGCAGGTAGGAGGCGGGATTCTTCAACGTAGGGGCGTAGTAGTCGTTGGAGCCCGGAACGAACACGCCGGGAAATTCCAGGAGCGGGCGCAGTGCCTTGAGCAGGGGATCCACACC
>NZ_QAIQ01000315.1 GCF_003061105.1 Arthrobacter sp. HMWF013 | reverse complement strand
CGAAGCCGCCAACCTGCTATACTCCTACACCGAGATCGCAGACCGCAAAGACGTGCCGGCGGTTCTGGACCTGTTGGCCCGCGCCCGGGTGGAATTCCCTGCGCGGACCGCTCAGGGCGCGAATGAGCTGGCAGCCCATTTCACCGGGCTGTGGGCAGCCCCCGAAGCCCACCACCACATCGTGTCCAACCTGATCGTCCAGCCCACCGACGAACCGGACACGTTCACGGCCCGCGCTCTGTATACCCGGTGGCTTTTCACCCCGGCGCCTGTCATGACAACGATGGGCGAATATGCCATGGTGGTCGTGAAGGACGGAAGTTGGCACATCCGCGATCTGAGAGTATCCAGGTCCTGGCAATTGGAGGGCTGAGTGTCGACGTTTGCCAAGGCGGCAACCATTCTGAACCTCCTGGCCGAGAGCCGTGGCAGGCTCACCCTGACGGACCTTGCCCGCAAATGCAGCATGCCCCGTTCGACCGTCCACCGGATCATCCAGGAACTGGAAGCCGAGCATTTCGTGATGCAGGCTTCCTCAGCCGGCGGATACGTCCTCGGGCCAGGGGTTTTGAAATTCGGCATGAACAGCCACCTTCAGCTGGTCGCAGCGATCAGGCCGGTCCTGATTTCACTGGCCCAGGAAGTCAACGAAAACGTCGAGCTGGCGGTCTTTAGCGGGCGCGAGGTCGTTGTTGTGGACCAGGTGGCCTCCGCCGCGCGGCTGATCCCGGTCACCAAGGTCGGCAAGAGCTTTTCGCTGCACGGCAGCTGCATTGGAAAGATCCTTCTCGCCCAGCTTCCGGACTCCCGCGTTTTGGAAATCCTTCCGAAGAAGCTTGCGGCCCACACTGTCAACACCATCACCGATGTCGACGTGCTTCTGCAGGAGCTGAACGAGATCCGCGAAACCAACATCGCGTTCGACCACGAGGAACACGACCTCGGGATCAGTGCGGCAGCGACCTGCCTGCGCAGCCCGACAGGGGTCAGTCAGGCCGTAGCCGTCGTGCTGCCGACGCACCGGTTCAAGTCCCGCGCGGAAGCCATTCTAGAGGGACTGAAAAACATTCAGCCCAACGCGGTTTCCCGCATCGCCCATGAAAGGCTGGCCCGCCGAGGCCTGGGCTAACGCTGAAAAGGGCAAGAGCGATAGGTCTCCACACAAGGTGTCCCATTTCACGGGACAGCAGTGTTGTTCAGGTCACATGAGTCTCGCACGATTGCTCCAATGGTTCCGCGCACGTTTGCCGGGTCCGGAAGATCAAAGGAGATTTTCATGCATATCCCCAAGCCCTCCGAACTTACTTCGGAAGCACCAGCCCATTCCCACCGCATCGTGATCGTCCTGTGCATGATCACAACGATCATTGAGGGCTACAACCTCATCGTCTACGGCTCGGTCGTTCCGCTGCTTCTGCGGGACGCCAGCCTGGGCGTAGACGCCGAAGCGACGGGTCTCATTGGCGGCGTCATCTACATCGGCGCCATCATCGGCGCGATCAGCGCCGCCATTGCCGCCGAGAAGATCGGCAAGAAGCATGTCCTGGTCATCGGCGTCGCGGTTTTCGCCCTGGCTGCTGTGCTGGCCGGCCTGGCCCAGTCCGGCACGATCCTCGGCCTGGCGCGCTTCCTCGCCGGCGTCGGCACCGGCGCCGCACTCACCACAGCAATGACGGTCGCCCGTAACCACGCAACCAACAAGAATGCCTCACTGGTCGTCACGATCACGATGGCCGGCATCCCGCTGGGTGGAGTGGTTGCATCCCTTATCGGCATCCCGGTCCTTCCGGCCTTCGGCTGGCGTGCCATGTTCTTCATCGGTGCGGCACTCACGGCCGCAATCCTCGTGGCCATCCTCGCCACCCGGATTGGTGAGGAAAACGCCCAGGAAGTCGCCGGCCGCGGATGGTCTGTCCAGGACAAGATCCGTTCGCTCTTCACCGGGCGCGGCCTGCTGGTCACACTGGTCATTGCCGTTTGCGCCGTCGCCAACATGGTGGCCTGGCAGGGCCTGAACGTCTGGGCCACCGAAGCCATGGTCAGCCTCGGCTTCTCACTGACCAGCGCACTGCTGTTCGCATTCACACTTACCGGCGCAGCAGTCCTCGGATCAATGGTCTCCGCCGTGGCAGCCGACCGGTGGGGCTCCGCAGTGGCAACGCTTGGAACAGCCGCCTGCACCGTCATCGGCCTCGTCGGAATCATCATGACACCGCCGTCCACCGCGACTACCCTGATCTTCATCGCACTGATGGGTATTGGAGGTCACTCGACCATGAACCTGGTTCACTCCACGACGGCCAACATCTACCCGCTGCCCGTCCGGGCGACTGCCCTGGGCTGGTCCAACGGCACGTCCTTCATCGGGGCCTTCTTCGGGCCGGTCGCAGGTGCCACGGCCTTCGCCGCAGGCGGTGCCACAGGACTGTTCTCAGCCTTCAGCATCGCGGCCGTTGTTTGCCTGGCCGCTGTCACCGGCCTCTACCTGGCAGACCGCCGCCTGACCCATTCTTCGTTCTTCACCCCGCGGACTGCCCCGGCATCAGCACTGGAGACCGACACGGCCCCGGCTGTCTAAGCGCGCCGGCCACGTTTCACCTGCAAGATCACTACTCATCGGAGCCTCATGTTTGACCTGGATCGACTTCTTGACCCCGCACCGCTGCCGCTTGAAATGGGCTATGAACGCCTCCTCAACGGCGTGCTGCATATTGCCGTCCGCACCGACATGCGGGGATGCACCGGCGACATGCTCACGTGGTGGTTCGGGAGCCGGCCGGGCACGCGTGAATACGCTTGGTGGCACCCGGTTGACCACACCAGCAGCGAGTGGATAGAAGGGCAGCCCGGGGAGGCGATCGGGTCAATTCACGTCGTGACCGAGAAGCTGACCAACCTCGGCGACACCGACCTGCTGGTGCAGTTCAGGGACCCGAGGGAGTTCTTTTCCGCCGGTGGTTACGACGAGGCCAGGACCAGCAACAAGCTCTCGGCAGCGATCTGCGGCCACACAGGCATGGGCCACGACGCCCCCCGGACCCCGGACGGCAAGGTCCTGGGCGGCCGCCTGCTCCACCTGGGGAGGGACACCGAGTGGGGCCTGGCCCTCCGCAGCCACTTCTTCCTGGGCTACGACCTGCCTGCCACGGGGGCCGACCGTGACGCCGTGGTGGCGGAAGTTCCCGATGTCCTGGGACCAAACCTGCTGCAGCACTGCTACGACGAGTTCACCTTCCTCTCCAGGATCCTCCCGCCCCTGTATACCGCAGAGAACCGGGACAAACTGGACATCCCCAGGCCCTGGTAGCGGATCCAGCGTAAAAACGCAACCGAGGCGGCACCCCGAACGGGTGCCGCCTCAGTTGCGTTAGCCGGCCGTGGTACCGGCAGAAAAGTCACAGCGTACCGGCGACAACCTTTCGCGGTGAATGGCGGCCTTTTCACGGCGCTTTTTTCGCATAGCCTCAGCTGAATCGCAACGGGGCGCAGTGCTCAGTAGGGGATCGCTTACGGAGACGGGGTATAGCTGGGATCCGCGGGCCGGCCCGCCAAACGCTCATCGATAACACTGCGTACATGGGGCCATTCCTCGCGCAGAACAGAATAGATGACAGTGTCCCGCCAACTGCCATCCGCACGCCGTTGGACATGTCTGAGCACGCCTTCTTCTTGGGCGCCGATCCGCTCAATCGCCGCCCGCGACCGAACGTTTAGTACGTCGGCCTGCAACCGGATCCGCTCAAATCCATGGGTAAAGGCCGTACTTAGCAGGAGCCGCTTGGCGTCAGCGTTCACCCCGCTGCCCCAAACGTCTGGGGAATAAGCCGTCCAGCCGATGTGTGCAGAGTCATTCTTAAAGTCGAAATCGCCGAGCGTGGTGGTGCCAATAACCCTTTCATCCAATGAGCGCAGGCACACGGCGTACACGTTGCCTTGTTGCCAGGGCAGCCATTGCCTCAGAAACTCCGACCACTGCGGGAAGTCCTCGCGATAAGCCCCCATACCTCCACCCCAGCCGCCAGCGAATATCTCGGGTCTTCCGATAGCTGTGAATAGAGCCGGGAGGTCATTCTCGATCAGCTCGCGAAGAACGACGACGGTACCCTCAAGGCGCGCCTGAGGATCGGGACGGGAAGCAGCCATGCTTCTCATCATGTCAGCTGGGGATGCCCTTAGGACGAGGAACGGGTTGTGCAGACGGCATCTGACATTCGTGAGAGACGACTTCTGAAACTGACATTATGGCACCATCACCGGGCAATATTTCGGGCGATCTAGTGGGAATCCGGAACCTTCGGAACCGCGCGGTCGGTCACACCAGTCGCGGGAAACGGTGCGATAACCGGTCTGATCTTCGGAGATTGTGGGCGCTCTTCTGTTCAGGGCATTTGAGCTGGCGGCCCGTCTCTCCGGGCCAGGGCCTCATTCTGCCTCCGACGATGCGGGGTAGAGGAAGACGTCTACAGAGTCGCCGCGGTAGTGGAACCGGACGACGCTCCCCTTCGGGAGGCCCATCACGGCATCATCACCCGAATGGGTTTGCCCGCCGACGTCTGCAAAAAGATCGACCCCGGGCGGCACACAATTGGCGCCGTCTACAAAAGGACCGGAATGATCGATGAGCATGAAGCACCGGTAGCCCCTTCCGTCCACGAAGAACCAGGGTTCGAATCCCCGATACTGTTGATATCCGCGGAAGCTGGATTGGCCGGCAGCTTCCCCCCAAGGGAATTCCAGCGTTGAGAGGAATTCCAGCATTGTGAGAACGTCGCTGTCAGCCTCGTCTGCGATCGGATGCAATGTGGCATCGGGATGCGGCCTGAGGATCGATGCCACGGTGAACACAGCGGCAAGCAAGACTGCCAGCACGCCGGCTATAAATGAGTAACGGCGTACTCGTGTCGCCGTGAAACGACGCCAAGTCGACCACATCGATCCAATCCTGGACTCCGCCACGGGCGCAATACTGGTTGCCGGGTCCGGCACTTCGTCAATGAACCTGGTCCTGGTGGGGGGAGTAACTGAACCGGAATCCGGGGCTGCAGCGGGTGTTCTTACGTCGGTGTCGGTGAGGGCTCGGGGACCCGCGCTGCGTGCCGCCTCCAGTTCCGCCAGTCTTACCTGTGCTGCAGGGTCGGACTGGATATCCGGATGCGGACCGTATGCCCTCCTGCGGAGCTCGTCCAGCTCCCGCTGAGCGTCGGACCGGGGTGAGGATGGGTCCATCAGCCCGCCTCCGGGATGAGGTAGACGTAAGCATCCACCGTGTCATCACGAAGTACGAATCGGATGATGCCGTCGCCGGCGCGTCCTTCGAATCCTTCAAACCCATCCCGAGATGAGGCGACGTCCATCATGAGATCTGCTGGAGCCGGAGCACAGCGAACGTCCGAGAGATTACCGCTCGCCCGGTGCAGTGCCACGAGACACGGCGAGTCGAACGCGTTTACCCCGGAATAGATCTCGAGACCGAGATACGACCCGTATCCGCGGAGGGTTGCAGCCTCGATCTTCAACAGGGGTGCTCCCCTAAGCAGCAGTCCGGGGAGCCGGTTATCGACCGCAGCCCCGCTCGGATGAAGAGTGGCATCAGGACGCGGCGCGGATAACAGCAGGGTCGTCGTAACGATCCCTCCCGCGAGGACCAGTGCGGCACCGGCCCAGTACAAGCGACTCCACCTTGGCACCGGATGTTCCATCGAGGCAGCGTCCGCGGGGGCCTCCGAATCTGCCGCATTCTCGCTTTCGGGGGCAACCGGCAGAGAATTGACGTCAGCGCGGTCCGCCGCCTCAAGTTCGCGCAACCTCGCTAGGCCTGGAGGGTCGACACTTATGTCTGGATCCGGACCGTATGCCCGTCTGCGGAGCTCATAAAACTCACGGTCGGCGTCCGAAGAGTGCCTGAAGCCTTCCACAGCTCAAAGTACACCCGTCTCGCGGTGCGGGTCTATACGCTCAAACATGGCTCAGCCTGGCCTTGAGTCGTCTTATATCGCATGCGTTTCGTGACACTGAGGCTATGAGACACCCCATGTGGGTTCAGAGAAGGGGTCGACGCCCGCGTGCGGGTTCGCCTTTCGCATCAGCCGGTCACTTGTCGGACTTGAACACGATCGAGTCGAAGACGGCGCGTGCCTCTCTCGTCAGCTCCGGATTGATGGGTGGGTGGAAGGCCACCCAAGCCTCTCTCGTCAGCTCCGGATTGATGAGTGGGTGGTATTGGGCCACCCAGATCACTGCGCGCTGGTCGTTCAGGTCGACCACCCGGTAGGTTTCGCGCTCATTCTGAGTCGAGTACCAGCGTGAGCATTCGTTTGAGAATTCTGAGTGGATGCAGAACCTGTCGCGGTCGCAGGCTGGGATGTCCACGTCGCCCTCGACGGAGTGGTCGAACTCGAAGCCGGAGTAATCGCCCACCACGACCTTGACGGGAGGGGTGCTGGCCGTTGAGGTCTGCGCCGTCATCGCCTCGACGAAGGCCTCAGCCGACGGATCGAGCTTAACGAGCGCGTCCTGCCACGCGCATGCGTCCGTCGGCACGTACTCTGCGGGCCACCAACCCACGAAGACCGCCCCTTCATCCAGGTGATCCGGGTCGTACTTGCCCAGGCCCCCGCCGCCGCCAGACCAGCCGTCCGGGACGGTGATCTCGAAAGGCTCCGTGAAGCTGGTGACGAGGTACGTGCCGGCGTCGATGTCGCAAGTGCCGGGGCCGATGTCGCCGCTGCACGGCAGCGGTGCGACCGTGCCAGCCTCCGTAGTTGGTGTGGGGG
>NZ_QAIQ01000003.1 GCF_003061105.1 Arthrobacter sp. HMWF013 | reverse complement strand
TCCTCAAAGACGGCTTCCTGCATGACGGCAGCTACTCCAGCTTCCGCGGGCGCCACCACGGCCGGCCCATCAACACCTCGCTGGTCCACCCCGAGGCCCTGGTGGTGTGCAGCCAGAACCACGACCAGATCGGCAACCGCGCCATCGGTGACAGGCTCTCGCAGTCCCTGCCGTACGGCCCGCTGGCTGTCACCGCCGTGCTGACCCTGACATCGCCGTTCACGCCCATGCTGTTCATGGGTGAGGAATTCGGTGCCTCCACACCGTGGCAGTTCTTCACCTCGCACCCGGAACCCGAGCTGGGCAAGGCGACGGCGGAGGGCAGGATCCGCGAGTTCGAACGGATGGGGTGGGATCCCGCCGTCGTCCCCGATCCGCAGGACCCGGAAACCTTCCGGCGCTCCAAACTGAACTGGGACGAGTCCACCACCGGTGACCACGCCCGGCTCCTGTCGCTGTACCGCTCATTGACCGCTTTGCGGCGCACCTACCCGGACTTGGCGGGCCTCGGATTTGCGGACACTGATGTAACGTTCGACGACGACGCCGGCTGGCTGCGGTTCCGGCGCGGATCGGTGGAGGTGCTGCTGAACTTCTCCGTTGGGAAGGCCGTTTTCGGCAATGCCGGGGGAGCGGTGCTGCTCTCCACCGAGGATGTTGAGCCCGCTGACGGGGCGTCCCTGACGCTGGCGCCGCGGAGTGCAGCGGTCATCAGCGCCCGCTGAAAGGGTCCATACGCCGCGGGCTGATTGTCAGCCCGCGGCGTAACACGGGGTGAGGACCGTGTTGGCTGCATCACAGCTGGCAGGATGGAACGTATGACTTTTTCAGCCGCGGACAACCGCTATGACTCCATGCCCTACCGCCGCGTCGGCCGCAGCGGACTGAAGCTCCCTGCCATTTCCCTTGGCCTGTGGCACAACTTCGGTGACGACAAGCCGTTCGAAGTACAGCGGGCCATCCTGCGCCGCGCCTTCGATCTGGGCGTCACGCACTTCGACCTCGCCAACAACTACGGCCCGCCCTACGGCGCCGCAGAAACCAACTTCGGCCGCCACTTCAAGGACGACTTCAGGCCATACCGCGACGAACTCATCATCTCCAGCAAGGCCGGCTACGACATGTGGCCAGGGCCGTACGGGAACTTCGGCTCCCGCAAGTACCTGCTGGCCAGCCTGGACCAGTCGCTGGCGCGGATGGGCCTGGACTACGTGGACATCTTCTACAGCCACCGCCCGGACCCGGAAACCCCCATGGAAGAGACCATGGGCGCCTTGGACCAGGCCGTGCGTTCGGGCCGGGCACTCTACGCAGGCATCTCGTCCTACACTCCCGAGCAGACCCTGGAAGCGGCCCGGATCCTGAAGGAACTGGGTACGCCGCTGCTGATCCACCAGCCCAGCTATTCAATGCTGAACCGCTGGACCGAGAACGGCACGCCCAACCTCTACGAAGCCCTGGACCAGGTGGGCGCAGGCTCCATCGCCTTCTCCCCGCTGGCTCAGGGAATGCTCACGGACCGCTACATCAATGGCGTGCCGTCCGATTCGCGGGCAGCCCAGAACAAATCCCTGGACGAAGGCCTGATCGCCGGCGAGAACCTCGAAAGGGTCCGCGGACTCCACAAGATTGCCGAAGGCCGTGGACAGACCCTCGCTCAGATGGCCGTAGCCTGGATTCTCCGTGAGCAAAGCAAGGGCTCATCGGTGACCTCCGCACTGGTTGGCGCGTCCAGCGTGCGTCAGCTGGAAGACACCCTGACCGCTGTCAAAAACCTCGACTTCACGCCCGGGGAACTGCACGCCATCGACGAATTCGCGGTTGAATCGGACATCAACCTCTGGAAGCAGAAGTAGCCAGCGAGTCACACAAGGGCGCAGGGGCCGGGAACATTCCCGGCCCCTGCGCAGTTGGGTAAGATGAAAAGGCGCCGAATGGCGCTCTGCCTGCCGTCCGCCGTCGTACTTTCCAGTACGCCTTGCCGGGATGGCTGAAGTTGTCTTCAAAGGAGTTCCGTGTCTTCAAATCCGATTCGTGTTGCAATCGTTGGTGTGGGTAACTGCGCCGCCTCGCTGGTCCAGGGTGTGCAGTACTACCGTGACGCCGATCCCCAGGCCACGATCCCCGGCCTGATGCACGTGGAGTTCGGCAAGTACCACGTCAACGATGTCCAGTTCGTTGCCGCGTTCGACGTTGATGGCAAGAAGGTCGGCGTTGACCTCGCAGATGCCATCCTCGCCAGCGAAAACAACACCATCAAGATCGCCGAAGTACCGCCCACCGGTGTCACCGTACAGCGCGGCCACACCCTGGACGGACTCGGCAAGTACTACCTCGAGACCATCGAGCAGTCCACCGAAGAGCCCGTTGACGTTGTCGCCGCCCTCCGCGAAGCGAAGGTCGACGTCATGGTCTGCTACCTGCCCGTTGGCTCGCAGGAAGCCGCCGAGTTCTACGCCCAGGCAGCGATCGACGCCGGCGTGGCCTTCGTCAACGCGCTTCCCGTGTTCCTCGCCGGCACCAAGACCTGGGCCGACAAGTTCACTGCCGCCGGTGTCCCGATCGTAGGCGACGACATCAAGTCCCAGATCGGTGCCACCATCACGCACCGCGTCATGGCCAAGCTTTTCGAAGACCGCGGTGTCACCCTGGACCGCACGTACCAGCTGAACGTCGGCGGCAACATGGACTTCAAGAACATGCTGGAGCGCGACCGCCTCGAGTCCAAGAAGATCTCCAAGACCCAGGCTGTCACCTCCAACGTCGAGGCCGAGATTGCGCCCCGCGACGTCCACATTGGCCCGTCTGACTACGTGCAGTGGCTGGATGACCGCAAGTGGGCCTTCGTCCGCCTCGAAGGCCGCAACTTCGGTGATGCGCCCGTGTCGCTCGAGTACAAGCTGGAGGTCTGGGACTCACCCAACTCCGCCGGTGTGATCATCGATGCCATCCGCGCCGCCAAGATCGGCCTGGACCGCGGCATCGGCGGCCCGCTGCTCTCCGCCTCAAGCTACTTCATGAAGTCGCCGCCGGAGCAGTTCAACGACGACCTCGCCCGTGAAAAGGTCGAAGCCTTCATCCGCGGCGACCTGGAGCGCTAACCCCCTTTTCCTCCCTCGTTGCTCTATCAGTTGTGGTCCCCAAACGTCGGGTTTAGGAACCACAACTGATAGGGCAACAGGCATTTAAGGGGACCGGAGAGCCAGGCGGACCTGGTTGACCGCGCGTCGGAAGTCCTGGGCGAGGTCGTCCCCATTGAACTTGAAATATCTCCAGCCGGCAGCATTGAAGTGTTCGTCGCGGCGATTGTCACGTGACTGCTGCTCTCGCGAGAGATGATGACCGCCGTCGTACTGGATGGCGATTCGCTCGTCCCTATATCCCAAGTCCGCGGCCGGCGAGTTCTGGTCAGTGTCCGTTATCCGCAGCTGCAACTCGGGCTCGGGCAGGCCGGCTGCGGTCAAGGCCAGCCTCAGGAAGGTTTCGGGCGCAGAATCTGCACCGGGACGGAGGAGCTCTGCTGCCTCCCTGGCCTTGACGATTCCTTTGAGCTTTGGGTGCTTGCTGACCATGTGGCGAAGCTGGGGAAGTGTTGACCACGGCTCCACGCGGGCTTCCAGTCCGGGCCGGGGCTGGCGGATGAGCTGGTCGCCCACAGCCACCAGGTCCTCCAGAGGGATCAGGCCTGCGAGGTCGAGCCAGGTCCTGGCGGGCGTGGAAATCCGCATCCCATCCAGCGTCATGATCTCCGTTTCAAAAGCCAGCACAGTGTGGCCGACCACCCCGTGACGCCGCACCGGGGGTAGGTTCCGGGGTTTGCTCAAATGGAGTTCATGGCTGTCGCGAAACCAGGTTGGCAACCAGAGTCCCAGCACGACGGCGGCAGTTACGTGCGAGATCCAGGCGCCAGGGGTAGCGGCGGAGAGAGCCCGGGCGAGTTCCCGGACCTCAAAATCCCAACCCCTGGGC
>NZ_QAIQ01000028.1 GCF_003061105.1 Arthrobacter sp. HMWF013 | reverse complement strand
AGTCGGCCACGCCATGGTCCACGGCGGCCCCTTCCCCGCCACCTCCGACAGCCGCACCACCTCCGTCGGCACCCTCGCCATCAACCGCTTCCTGCGCCCCGTCGCCTACCAGAACATTCCTCAGGAACTCCTCCCGGCCCCGCTGCAGGACGAGAACCCGTGGAAGGTCAACCGCCTCATCGACGGCACCGTAGTCCTGGCAGCCGACGAGAGAGCTGAGGTCGGCGCATGAGCAACCAGCCCACCATCGCCCGCGTGGAAGTAGTGCCCGTCGCCGGCCACGACAGCATGCTGATGAACCTCAGCGGCGCGCACGGCCCCTTCTTCACCCGCAACATCGTCATCATTACCGACTCCGACGGCCGCACCGGCCTCGGCGAAGTCCCCGGCGGCGAAAAAATCCGCACCACCATCGAGGAAGCCGGGGCCCTGATCACCGGCAAGCCCGTGGCCCGCTACCGCTCGCTCCTGCGCGAGGTTGCGTCCGAGTTCGCGGACCGCGACGCGGGCGGCCGCGGCCTGCAGACTTTCGACCTGCGCACCACGGTCCACGCCGTGACTGCCGTGGAGTCGGCACTGCTGGACCTGCACGGCCAGTACCTGGGCGTTCCCGTGGCCGAACTCCTCGGCGACGGGCAGCAGCGAACCTCCGTGCCGATGCTCGGGTACCTGTTCTTCGTCGGCGACCATACCCGCACCGACCTGCCCTACCTCGTGGAGGACGCCCCGGCTGACCGCTGGGAGAAGCTCCGCCGGCAGGAGGCAATGACTCCGGAAGCCGTCGTCGCCCTGGCCGAAGCGGCACAGGAGCGCTATGGCTTCAGCGACTTCAAGCTTAAGGGCGGCGTGCTCTCCGGGGACGACGAAGTGGATGTTGTCACCGCCCTCGCCAAGCGTTTCCCCGAGGCCAGGGTCACCCTGGACCCCAACGGCGGATGGCTCCTGGACGAAGCCATCCGGCTGGGCAAGCGGATGCAGGGCGTCGTTGCCTACGCCGAGGACCCGTGCGGTGCCGAAGGCCGGTTCTCCGGTCGCGAGGTCATGGCCGAGTTCCGCCGGGCCACCGGGCTGAAGACGGCCACCAACATGATCGCCACGGACTGGCGGGAAATGTCGCACGCCATCCGCAGCAACGCCGTCGACATCCCGCTCGCCGATCCGCACTTCTGGACCATGCACGGCTCAGTCCGCGTGGCCCAGATGTGCCACGAGTTCGGCCTCACCTGGGGTTCGCACTCGAACAACCACTTCGACATCTCGCTCGCCATGTTCACCCAGACCGGCGCCGCAGCACCCGGCGAGATCACCGCGCTGGACACACACTGGATCTGGCAGGACGGCCAGGGCCTCACCAAGGAACCGCTGCAGATCAAGGGCGGCGCCATCGAGGTTCCGGACGCCCCCGGCCTCGGCATCGAACTGGACCGCGAAGCCCTGGACAAGGCCCACCAGCTGTACCTGGAGCACGGCCTCGACGCCCGCGACGACAGCATCGGCATGCAGTACTACATCGACGGCTGGTCCTTCGACCCCAAGCGGCCCTGCCTCGTCCGCTAATACCCGGAATACCACGCTATACCGGACTCTCTTGGTACCAATGGCCCCTTCCGCCCTGAAGCTGCAGGGCGGAAGGGGCCATTGGCAATTTCACCAGCAAAGTCCGCTGTTTTATGCCCTTCCTCATACTGGAAGCTCCAGGATGAGTTCGCAGGAAGACATAAAGGCTGGTTATCGGCTCTTGAGCTTCCATTCGGAACGGCGACCAAAACCGGTTTCACACCCACGGCTAATCTGAGGGGGAGTCAGAATGGGAGGCGTTTGAGGTCAGTGTCCCTGAAATGCCTCAGCAAGCCACCAGGACCCACCATCAGAGGCAATCTTCGCGTCAATCACCAAAGGTTTGCTCTGGGATCCCGCCTTGTAGGCCGCGACCCAGTCATGAACCGGCTGGAGGTCACTTGGGTCACGTACCGTTATTCCTTCAGCACCAAATCCCCGCCCGATTGCGGCAATGTCAGTGTCGGGGAAAGTCACGCTGCTGAGGTCAACGCCTTCGTCGTCCTGGGCGAAATGGTGCACCTCGGCGCCATAAGCGGCGTCGTTGTAGACGATGCACACCAGTGGCAGCTTCAAGCGAACGGCGGTTTCCAGTTCGCTGATGCCCATCAGGAATCCGCCATCACCGGCCCCCAGCACGGGCAACCGATCGGGCCGGGCAAGGGCCGCACCGATTGCGGTGTAGAGGCCGAGACCGATGGCCTGGAAGGCCTGGGTGAAACAGAAGCCGTACTCGTCCGGCACCGAAAGGTATTGGCTTGGGTACCCCATGAAGTTACCGGAGTCGACTGAAACAATACGGTTCGTCGGGAGGATCGAGTCGAGTTCGCGGCTGAGGATGCGGGGGTCGATTCTCGTATCCGTGGACAAGTCCGGTGTTTCGACGTCCCGCCAGCGTGAAGCCTTTTTGATGAGTACAGCGTTGCTCTCTGTGCGGTACTTAGCTACCCGCTCCGGCTGTAGCTCTTTCAGCCGGGCAAGTGCGTCATTGGCAGTGAGGGCTGAGTCGCCTAATACGCCCAATGTGATGGCCCGGTTGGCGCCTAGTGCGGAGTCCTCGACGTCGATTTGGATAACTTTGGCATCCGGCGATATCAGCTGGCCATGCCTCATGGTCCACATGTTCAAAGTACAGCCCCAGCCGACGATCAGGTCGGCGCCGGAGATGAGTTCAGCGGTTAGAGGGGATGAAAAACCCCCGGAAATTCCGAGATTGAAGGTCTCACCGTTAAAGAGGCCGTTGGCCACTGCGGAGGTGGCAACCAGTGCCCCTGTGTGCTCTGCAAGGGCCAGGATTGCTTCTCCGGCTCCTCGTCCCCCTCGCCCTGCAACGAAGACCGGGCGTTCAGCACGCTGAAGAAGCTGGACGAACTCTTCGAGACTCGCGGGATCCGGCCGTAGGCGGGCAGCTCGGGGGGCGTTGATCGCTTTTGGTGTTTCAGCCGCCACTGCATGCTGGACGTCCAACGGAAGGCTCAAGACAACAGTGCGCCGCTCATTGACCGCCGTTCGAAAGGCCCGCACGGTGTCGGCTGTTGCAGTTTCAGCGGAATGAATTCTTTCGGCGACTGCGCCGATGCTTCGGGCAAGACCGTCCTGGTCAATTTTAAAGTTGGATCGTACAGCGGCTCCCTGTGTGTCAGCCGTCAGCACGATCAGGGGCGTTCGACTTTTTGCGGCTTCCCCGATCCCAGTGATGGCATTGCTCAGGCCACAACCCTGGTGAGTGGTTACGACACCTACTTTGTCCGACATTCGGGCATAAGCATCCGCCATAGTTGCGGCGCCGCCTTCATGCCTGGCGGCGGTGAACGGTACACCTTCGTTGATGAGGGTGTTGGTGACGTCAAAGTTGCCGCTGCCAACCACACCGAAAACGTGGCCAACCCCTAGTTTCGCGAGTGTCTGCCCGACAACGGTGGAGACCGGGACAGTTCCGCTCATGCTGACTCCACCAGCGCATACACGCGGGCAGGGCTACCTGTGCCGCCGACAATTGGCAGCGGGGCAACGATCAGGGTAGCCCCCACCAGGGGAAGTTTATCGACTTGCCGAAGAGACGTGACGCCATACTTGTCAGCACCCAGCAGGTAGGAATGGACGGGAAACATTGGGTCGAAATTGCCGGCCTGCCCGGCATCTATTCCTACCGTCTCCACACCGAAACCACTGATGCTGGCATTCTTGGCTATCCAGCGGGCGCCGTCCACGGAGACTCCGGGGGTGTGAGGTCCGGCTTCGTCAGCGTTGACGAAGTCAGCAGCGTTGCCGCCCCGGGTTGACCAACCGGTCCGGAAAATGATCCAGCAGTTAGCGGGAAATTGGCCGTGCTCTTCCTGCCATTGCTCGAGATGCTCGGGTTCCAGGAGGAAATCGGGGTTGTCAGCCACTTCCATGGATTTGTCGATGACCACCAGCGGGCCGACGAGACGGGACGGCTCGATCTGGTCCACTGACTTGCCATCCCGCCCGGAAATCCAGTGCACGGGCGCATCCACGTGAGTACCGGCGTGCTCCCCCACTGTGATGTCATTCCATGCCCAGGCAGGGCCAGCATCGTCGAAGTCGCTCACTGGCGAGAGGTCAAGCCCAACGGTGTTGGAGAAGGGCTCGGGCAGGTTGAGTATGGGGGTATCTCTGCTGAGCGGGGTGGTGAGGTCGATGACTTCCACCGAACCGTTTCCAAAGGCCTTGAGCAGCCCTTCCAGTACAGACATCGTTCTCCTAATCAATTGCTGCTTTTGTCAGTCAAGCGGGCGTGGTCCCAGGAATTTGTCTCGCGCCTTCGTATGGGGCTGCGGCAGCCCACCCCGAGGGCGAACCGAGTTTGTCAACCCACCGAGCAGCGTCGACCGGTTGGGTATGGAATTGATTCTAACCAGAATCGACGGATTTGTACCGCAAAAATTTCGATCGCAACGTATTGGTCACAAAGAAGCGCGCACCCGACCAGGGCGGCGGACAGCAAGACTTAGGCAAAGCGGCCCGCCGCAGCCAGATTATGCAGTTAGTCGACGGGCTTGGGGAGATATGCAGCCGAGGGACTGCCGGCGGGAGTAAGAAACCCCAGGAGCAGCACCTCTTCGCTGGAAGAGGTATTTTCGTTGATGTGAAGATCGCGGGCCGGGATATGGAAGGCTGACCCTGCCAAAAGGGGAGTGGCCGTCCCGTCATGATGGAAAAGCCCTTGACCTTTCAAAATCAGGGCGATCTCCTCATACTGATGAAAATGCCACGGAGCGGCGCCGACAGGTACCAGCCCTACGAACAACGTGGCGTGCGAGGATCCATTTTCGGGGCCAAAGATGATGCGGTACGACCGGTTGCTGGTTGCGCTCTGCGGATCGGTTAAATCAACGGAGGAGAATATTTCCCCAGCGCCCAGCGGCGCATGACTGTCCGCGAGACCGACTTCAACAACAAACTGAACCGCCGTGGCCGCGGCTGGGCCGGTCCTCAGCACAGCTTCCGTCCCGTCTGTCAAAAGAGTTGCATCGCCAGCTGACTGACTGCGCTCCTGCCCCGCAACCCTGATGTCCATAACCCCCTCAAGCAAAACCAAAACGGAGTCCTGGCCTTCAGCGCCGATTGTCAGGGAGGTGTTCGCAGGCAGGTTTACTGCCTTCAGCGACAGCGCGGAGGATGACGCCCGGGGCAGGAGTTCTTCGATCGGTTCACCCGCCGATTCCTCCGCCCAGACGTTGGGCGCCTTGGCGCTGGAGGGCTGATTAATCAATTTCTCATCGGTTTCCATGCACGCATCGTACAGCACTTGCCAAGACCTTGCCTAGGTGTCAAGGTGGAGGGGTAGGAGAACAAAAGTTCCGCAAAAGGCGTGAACATTGCTCGAAGGGACGTCATGGGTTTCAAGATTCGCAGGAAAGCAACGGCTACGTGGGCCGGCAGTGATACCGCCGGTGGCGGGCACATCGCGCTCGGCAGCGGTTCGTTTGAGGGGCCGTACTCCCTAAAGAGCCGGGTAGAAGGTGTGCCGCAAGTGAACCCCGAGGAGCTCCTTGGGGCTGCCCTTGCCGCATGCTTCACAATGTCCGTATCAAACAAGCTCACCGATGCCGGATACGAAGTGGGGAATTTGGAGACACGGGCTGAAGTTCTCATGGCTGAAGACGGCGGCAGGTACTCGATCACCAATGCTCACCTAATCATTAGTGGTTCAATGAAGGACATAGGGACCGAGGAATTCGAACGTATAGCCCAGGAGGCGAAAGCTTCCTGTCCCGTGTCCCGCGCATTGTCTGGGACTTCGGTCACCCTGGCGGTCGAAGCTCTCGTCGGATCCTGACCGCATGAACTGAAGGAATTTTCCGTGAAAACGCCGCTGGACCCGCAGGATGACGAAATCGCCGAGACGCTTGAGGTTCTCGGCGGACGCCTCAAGCGCCTGCGACTTCAGCTTGGACGCACCCTGGGAAATGTGGCTTCGGCTACCGGCCTTTCAGAAGCGTATGTATCCAGGCTGGAGCAGGGTGAGCGGACTCCATCGCTTCCCGCCCTGATCCGGCTCGCAGACGTTTACGGCGTCTCGGCCTCGAGTCTGCTCGAAGCCGAGACGCCGTCAAATGTGGCGTTCCATCATGCCAGCTCCCATTGGACGGGACCTGAAAAGGAAGGGGCCGGCACGATACAAACCCTGCACTCGGATAAGCGTGGCTTCAGCTATGCCAGCCGGCTCGGCCTTCCCCAGGCTAAGGAAGGTGAAAGCTCCCCTGAGGAGCACATCGGAGCCGCTCTGGCAGGTTGTTTCTCAATGTCATTTTCGGGCGAGCTGGACAAGGCCGGTTACTCCCCGGGCGCTGTGACGACGCAGGCAACTGTGCGGCTGGTACGCGGCTCCGGAGTGACCGCGATCAGGGCGATACACCTGGACTGCACTGTTGGAAATGCAGACATTCCAGATGACCGGCTTCGGGCCATAGCCCAGACCACCAAACGTACTTGCGTCGTGGCCCGTGCTCTTGCGGCCGTCGATATTTCCGTGGAAGTCTCCGCCCCGGACGCCGCTGCTCAGTGACTTGGGGGGGTAACGGAGATAATAAACTCCGCTTCCTGCTCGCCCGTATTCATCATGCGGTGCGGGATCCGCGAATCGTAGTGAGCGCTGTCCCCCGGGCCCAAGGTTATCTGGGATTCCTTGAAATCAACATGCAGGGTTCCCGCCAGGACGACAATGCATTCTTCAGCCGGGTGGGAACGCACCGCAGAGCTTGAAACTCCCCCCGGGGCGAGCCGTCCATGGAGCACTTCGAGATTACGCCCCGGGGCGGAGAGCCGGCCGTACCTGATTGCCGTGGCCGGGGAGCTAATTTCGATGTGCTCACCTTTTCGGGTTACCGAAACCGTTGACATGTCTACTGGATCAGTGAACAGTTCGAAGAGGGGCACGCTGAAGACCCGTGCAATCTGCCGCAGCGTTTCAAGGCTCGGATCGGTGAGACCACGCTCAACCTGGCTTAGCATGCCCGCGGAAACCTGTGAAGCGGAAGCGAGCTCAGCCAAGGTAAGCCCTTTAGCCAAACGAAGAGAACGGATGCGCAGATTGCTCATAAGGAGAGTATGGCACCCGCCGCGTTTTTAGTCACATAAAATTTTTGTTGACGTGACTAAAGCCACATGCGTACGCTCGGACCATGACGCTTGCCCAGAAACTTCCTTTGGTGGAGTCCTTTTCCTCCGCAGACTTCCGCTCGCACTTCCCGCCTCTCCAAGACATGGCACACATGGCCAGCTGCAGCCAAGGAGCGCTTTCAACAGCACTCCTGTCCGGATTGAACAGCCTGACATCATCCCTTACCGAGTCGGGAGCGCCTTGGGGGTTATGGATGGATGAAGTGGAAACCCTCCGCCGCAAATTCGCTAAGTTCATCAATGCCTCGCCAGAGGAAATTGCCATAGTCCCCTCCGCATCCGAGGGCGCTTACCAGGTAGCTTCCAGTTTTTCGTGGGCATCCCGTGAACGCGATGCCATTGTCACCTCCGCCTTGGAATTCCCCTCAGTGGGGCATGTTTGGCGTGCGCAGCAGGCACAAGGGGTGCGTATCAAGTCGGTTGAGGACCGCTTCGCGGCCCTTGACGCTAACAACTGGGCACGCCACATTGACGACTCAGTTCAGTTCGTCTCCGTGCCACTGGTCAGTTATCACGACGGATCCAGGGCGCCCCTCGGGGCAATTAGCGCACTCGCCCGAGAGGCCGGAGCCCAGGTTTTCGTGGACGCTTACCAGGGAGCCGGAGTTGTGCCGATAGACGTCCGCGCCATGGACTGCGACTACCTCGTGACTGGCACCCTCAAATACATGCTGGGGCTGGCCGGCGTTGCTTTCATCTACGTGCGTGACGGCATTGCCAGCGAACGGGCCCCTGAACTGACGGGATGGTTCGGCAGGGTGAACCCCTTCGAATTCAACCCGGACCACGTGGACTATCCAAAAGAGGCCCGCCGCTTCGAATCCGGGACCCCGGCCATACCTGCAGTGTATGCAGCCAATGCGGGGCTCGATCTGCTGGCTACAGTGGACCAGGCCAGGGGATATGAGCATGTGGAGGCTCTCGCGGAAAGCCTTGCAGATCAGTTGCTGCGCGACGGGGAGCGCCTCAGCAGACCAGGCTCTCCGGAACTCTGCGGGCCTCAGGTCGCAATTTATGATGAAGATCCAGTAGCTCTGTCAGCGTTCTTACATGATCGGCGAGTTATGTCGGCACCCCGCGGGGAGCTACTGAGGCTCTCCGTGCATTACTACACGACCACGGACGACATCACCGCCGTCGTTGACGCCGTCCGGGCCTACAGAAGCCGATAATTTCCTTCCTGTTTATTTACCTTCGTCACGGAACTGAAACATAGCTTTTGTTTTGCGTCTACAGGTCAACTCCAACAGCCCCGCAAAACACCGATAGGCAAAACGCCTTTCGATCCAGCAGGGCCCACCCTCCTTTAGTTCCTAGCAGTTTCCGTTTTCACAGCTTGTGACCCTGTAGATGCTGCGGGTCCTTCACAGAAATGGCTCCTCATGAACGTCCCCCAAAACCATTCAAGGTCACCCCAGCGGTGGTCCCGACCGGCCCAGGCCGGCGTTGCCCTCCTGTCGACTGCCCTTATGCTTTCAGCCTGCTCCGGCGGTTCTTCCTCCAGTTCGAGTTCGGTTTCAGGGCCCGTGACCATAGCCCAAGGCGTGGACCCCACCACCATGAACCCGTTGCAGCAGCGCGAAACCAGCACGTCAAACGTCCTGCGCCACATGTATGACCCACTGGTCACGCGCAACCCAAAGGACCCGTCAAAGTACGAGCCGGACCTGGCTACCTCTTGGAAGCAAGTGGACGCCATTACTTATGAATTCACCCTCGCAGACGGGGTGAAGTTCTCCGATGGTTCGACCTTCGATGCTGCAGATGTCAAGTACACCGTTGATGCCATGCTCGGAACAGCAACAGGAAAGCCAACCCTGCACGCCTCCAATTTCAAGGGCCTCAAGGGCGCAGAAGTCGTGGACGCCCACACTGTGCGTTTCCTCATGAGCACACCGTCTCCGCTCTTTATGCCCCGGCTGCCGAATCTATTCATGATTCCGGAAGGTTCACTTGATGCGGACCCTGCCGCCCTGGACAGCAAGCCCATCGGAACAGGCCCCTACACGCTGAAGACATGGGACCGGAACAGTCAAGTCGTTCTTGACAGCCGGTCGGATTACTTCCGAGGTGCTGCAAGAATTCCTTCAGTCACGTTCAAGACGATCGCTGACAACTCCGCCCGAATGGCTGGCCTCGGCTCCGGTGACATCGACTTGGTTACTAACCTCGCTCCGGACAGCGTCCCGGAAGTCGAAGGTGCCGGCAACGCGGTCGTAAAGCAATCCCCAAGCGCTCGAATTGCGACAATTTGGTTGAATACCCGTACTGAAGGGCCGCTCCAGAACCGTGATGTACGGCTGGCCATGAACCACGCAGTGGACATGGACACCATCATCAAGACGGTGATGGGCGGTTACGGATCCCGTGTCGCCACCTTCACACCTGACTACTTCGTGGGATACGACGAGGCCAACAAGCCGCTGAAGTACGATCCGGAACTCGCGAAGAAGCTTCTCGCCGACGCGGGATACGCCGATGGCTTCAGCATGGAAATGATGGTGCCGGCGGGACGCTATCCGTTCGCTGAACAGGTCAGCCAGGCTATCCAGTCCAACCTTGCGGAGGTGGGCATTAAGGTCAAGCTGAACATTGTGGAGTTCGGAGTCTTCGCCGACGCCACCAACAGCGGCAACGTACCCGAGTCGTACTATGCCGCGTACGGCAACTCCACCTTCAATCCGATCGCGGAGTACCTGCTGGCGGCCCGCACGGGGAAGTCAGGGTACTCCCTTTATAGCGACCCCTCCCTTGATGCTCTGATTGATCAGGCAGCAGTGACTGTTGACCCGACGCAGCAAGACGCTCTAATCAGCCAGGTCGAAAAAAAGCTGCTCGCAGACGCACCTTTCCTCTACCTTTACTCCCAGGTCGACCTGTACGGCGTCTCCCAGCGCCTCGTGTGGGAACCCTCAGTAGACGAATCCGTGTACATGTACGACGCCGAAACAAAGTAGCGGAAGCGGAAGTCCAGTCATGAAGAGATACATCATCGGGAGGCTTGGCCAGGGAGTCGCCGTTCTTGCCCTGGTAGCTGTTGTTGTGTTCATCATCTCCCGATTATCTGGGAGCCCGGTGAATCAGATGCTCCCGGAAGACGCGACGGAAGCCCAGAAGGAACAGCTGACCCGCGAGCTCGGCCTCGACCAGCCACTCCCCGCGCAGTTTGGCTTATTCTTCGTCAAGATCCTCGGAGGGGACTTTGGGGAATCCCACAGGTTTCACATCCCGGCCCTTGAACTAGTGCTATCGCGGTTGGGCAACACTGTTGCCTTGGCCGTTGTGGCGTTGATCATCGCAGTGGTCATAGGAGTTGCACTGGGAATGCGTGCAGCGCTTAGCAGGGGCAAGCTCGTAGACCACGTAATCACCGGACTTCTGACGATCGGGCAGTCGGTCCCGTCTTTCTGGATAGGCATCCTCCTGATCCTGGCTGTAGGTGTCAGCCTGAAATGGCTGCCTTTCGCCGGAAACAACTCCCCGCAGTCCATCATCCTTCCGGCAATCACCTTGAGCATCGTCCCCCTCATCAGCATCGCAAGAGTCACACGGTCCAGCATGATCGAGACGATGAACAAGAACTACATCACCACGGCCAAAGCCAAAGGTCTTCGCGGACCCCAGATTGTCATCAAACATATGCTTCGTAATTCATCCATCCCCGTCCTGACAATTACAGGGCTCATGTTCGCCGAGGCAATCGGTGGTGCGGTCATCACCGAGAGAATTTTCGCGTGGCCGGGTATAGGCTCTTTGGCCGTTGAAGCCATAGCAACGAGAGATTACGCGGTCATCCAGACAATCACGCTGATCGTCGCCTTCTTTGTCGTCAGCATCAGCCTCCTCGTCGACCTCGCCTACCTCCTGGTTGATCCCCGAATCCGCGTACTCAAGGAAGTTCACTAATGGCCATTACCGACAGGGTTCTCATCACCCCAGGCAAAGGCAACACGACAACAAAAGTTCGTGGCAGGTTCTTCTCCGGCAATTCCGCGTTCGTCGTCGGCGGGACGATCCTCCTGCTCTGCCTTGCCGGCGGGGTTGCATCGCTCTTCATGCAGGACGCCGTTGTGGCACAAACCTTGACTGACCGCCTTAAGCCCCCTGCATGGGCACCAGGAGGAACGACGGGGCATTTCTTGGGGACCGACTCCCTGGGACGTGATGTCTTCGCGCGCATGCTCGACGGACTCAGGACGTCACTCCTGATCGGCCTGCTGGCCGTCGCGCTGGGTATGGCCTTTGGAATTTTCATCGGACTTTTGGCCGGGTATTTCGGCGGCTGGCTCGATACGATTTTTATGCGCCTTGCCGACGCCGTGCTGGCGATTCCGACCGTACTTCTGGCTCTGACTACCATCGCGATCATTGGTGGTGGCATCACCAACCTGATCCTTGTCATCGCTTTCGCCCAATGGATGGCCTTTGCCCGCAACACCCGCGGCGAAGCGCTCGTCTATAAGGAGATGCTTTACACCACGGCGTCCCGGTCGCTTGGCGCCAGCGACATTCACATCATGGTGCGGCACGTTCTTCCCCATACCGTTCCCGCGACCATCGTTTTGGCAACCCTGAGCGTCTCTCATGCGATCCTGATCGAAGCCGGGCTCAGCTTCCTCGGCATGGGTGTACAACCCCCCGCTCCTTCATTGGGCGCGATGCTTAGCGAAGGACGCCAATACGTTGCCAGCGCCTCATGGCTTGCCATCTTCCCCGGTCTGGCCATCTTCATCCTGGTCCTCGGCATCAACGTGCTCGGCGAGGGTCTCCGTGTCCACCTCGACAGGAGCAGCAAATGACCCTCAACCGAGAAGTCGCCCTGAAAGTGTCGAACTTGTCAGTTACGTACCAAACGTCACGAGGCCCGGCACCTGTGGTGCATGATGTCTCCTTTTCCCTGGCGCGCGGAGAGACGCTAGCCATCGTGGGTGAGTCCGGCAGCGGCAAATCAACGATGGCGATGGCGACGGCCGGGCTGCTCCCCGATCAGGCCCACGTCACCGGCACGGTAGCGCTCGACGGGGTTGACATTGTCGGCCAAAGCAAGCGGGTGCTGGAAGACATCAGGGGCAGCGCCGTGGCGGTAATCTTCCAGAACCCGATGACGTCCCTAAACCCAACCATGCGGGTAGGGGACCAGATCGCCGAGCAGTTGATCCGGCACAAAGCAATGAAGCGTGCGGTCGCCCGAAACCGGTCCCTCGAGCTCCTGAGGGAAGTCATGATTAACGACCCCGAAGGGGTCTACCGCAAGTATCCCCATCAACTTTCGGGCGGGATGAAGCAAAGGGTCATGATCGCCATGGCCGTCTCGTGCGAGCCCAAGGTGCTCATCGCAGATGAACCCACCACAGCCCTGGACGTAACGGTCCAGGCGGAAATCCTGCAGATTATGCGAGCCCTGAGCAGGGAACACAGTATGGGACTGCTGCTGGTGACCCACGACATGGGCGTCGTTGCCGAAATGGCCACACATGTCGCCGTCGTCTACGACGGACGCTTCGTCGAATATGCCCCCGCTGCTGACCTCTTCACTGATCCTTTACACCCCTACACCCAGGGACTTCTACACTCACAACCCCGTATCGATGACCCCGAGGCCCGCCATCGCCGTCTGGCGACCATTCCCCGCCCTGCCCCGATGCTGGAGCATCTCGAACATGGCTACGAGGTCCGAAGCGAAGAGCAGGAAAAGACACTGCGTCCCGGCCACAACCCGGACTCCCGTTTCGTCCGGTTGAACGACAACTTCTCACCCGTAGTCCGGGAAGGCAGCACAGTATGAACACATCCTCCGCTCCACTGTTGCAGGTCGAAGGCCTGACAAAAAAGTACGGCACGGGCGCATCAGCGGTCACGGCCGTTGACGAGGTCAGCTTCACCATCGGCCGCGGCGAGACGCTGGGCCTGGTTGGGGAATCAGGCTCCGGAAAGTCGACAACGGGTTTCTGTGTTCTGCAACTGACCACGCCCACCTCGGGTTCGGTGAAGCTGGAGGGTGTGGAGCTGGTGGGGCTCTCTTCCCGACGGCTGCGGAGCTACCGCAAAGAAATGCAGATCGTCTTCCAGGACCCCTACGATTCGCTGAACCCCCGCATGACAGTGCAACAGATCGTCGCAGAGCCCTTGCGGATTCACTCACGAAGCACACGTTCCGGTGAGAAGTCCAAGGTCCACGAACTCCTGGAGCTCGTCGGGATCTCGCCGGACATGGCCGACCGCTACCCCGCGTCATTTTCCGGCGGCCAGCGCCAACGCATCAGCATTGCCCGGGCCCTTGCCCTGAACCCAAAGCTCATCGTCTGCGATGAAGCCGTATCAGCACTCGACGTCTCGATCCAAGCCCAAATCATCAATCTCT
Source organism: Arthrobacter sp. HMWF013 (assembly GCF_003061105.1). Lineage (GTDB taxonomy): Bacteria > Actinomycetota > Actinomycetes > Actinomycetales > Micrococcaceae > Arthrobacter. The sequence continues at coordinate 25,532 of NZ_QAIQ01000028.1, read as the reverse complement.
TGAGGGACCTTCAGGATGAACTTTCGCTCAGCTACCTGTTCATCAGCCACGACCTCGCGGTGGTACGCGCAGTAGCAGACTCACTCGCCGTCATGCGGGGAGGGCGCATCGTCGAAAGCGGACCGGCTGACACCGTCTTTGAGCGCCCGGCAACCGAGTACACCCAGGCACTTATGAATGCCGTTCCCGTGCCAAACCACAAACCGCTCCACAACGCCGAAAAAGAGTTCACAGCATGACCACAACGCGCACCCTCCTGCATAACGTAACCCTTGTCGATTCACTGGCCCGGGCACTGAAGCCACACAGGTCACTGATTATCGAGGACGGCCGGATCAAAGAGGACATCCACGCAGCTTCAGCCCATCCCGCCGAATTCAGCGGGGTGATTGACGGCAGCGGTCAATACGCAGTTCCCGGGTTCATCGACGCGCACATCCACCTGCGCACATCTCCCCACGAGGGACCCAGCGATATGCGGCCCACGCCCCGGCTTGCACCCGAAGACGCTTCTTCTGTCGACCTGGACTCCTACGAGCAGCGGGCTCAGACGTTTTTGTTCTGCGGAGTCACCAGCGTTTACGACGCCGGCAACAACAGCGAAGCGATCCGCGGCGTCCGGGCGGCTGAGCGCGCAGGCACCATCCTCGCGCCGCGCATCTTCTGCACCGGCAATCTGTTCAGCCCTCCCGGCGGGCACGGGTCTACTGCAGGAATCCATATCTCCGAAGAAACGGATATCAAAGCTGCTGTTGCCGCCCACGCGGCCCTGGGGCCGGACCTCGTCAAAGTCACCTACGATGAGCACAACTGGGGTGTCCGGCCGTTGGTACCTTTCCTCTCACCCCAGACATTGACCCGTCTGATCAATGAGATCCACGAGCACGGCCTCAAAGTCACAGTGCACGTTTCCAACGAACTACGGGCCCGCGAGGCCGTTGACGCCGGCGCAGATATTCTCGCGCATCCCGTAATACAGTCACCGATGACCCCGGGTTTCGCCGAACTACTGGCCACGAAACGTATCCCCGTGGTTTCGACACTCGCGATCGGTGACAGGTACTTCCGGCTGGCCGATGACCCCGACTTTGTCGACTTACCTTTGTACCGCGCATGTGAAAGCGAAGCCGAGCGGGAACGGCTGCGCACCACTGAAAGCGATTTTCAAAAGGGCAACCGCTGGGCAGACTGGATGCGGGTAATGACACCGATCGCCCAGGCCAACATCAGGATGCTCGTGGAAGCCGGCGGTATCCTGGCCACCGGCACTGACCAGTCCTTCGGGCCGGACTACCTGCGGGAGCTTGAGCTTCTCAGCGCAGCAGGCCTGGATAACTGGGACATCCTGCGGGCTGCCTCCAGCGGTGCTGCTGCTGCCATAGACCAGGCGGGTTTACTGGGGTCGCTGGACCCCGGGTCACTCGCCGACATCGTCCTCACCGAGGACAACCCCCACGAAGATCTCACAGCACTTTCACGGCTGTCCGATGTGATAAAGAACGGCGCCGTTGTGGACCGCAGCACGCTCCGGCTCCCCGCGAACGAATCGGTAGGACGAAAATGACCGTTGAACAGCTCCATCTTCAGGCATCGTCCGAAACCGAGATGCCAACAATCCTTATCGCTGCAGACCGTATCATCACCGCTCCCAACCAGCCTGTGCTGCATAAGGGAGTGGTGGCAGTAAGGGCCGGGCGCATCCTGGCCGTTGGGCCGGCAGCAGATTTTGATCAACCCCACGTGGCTTTGGGCAACCGCACGCTGACAGCCGGATTCATTGATTCACACGTGCATCTATGGAAGTGGCCGGAGGGCAACGGCCCGCTACCGCACCATCAGACGCGTGAGATGCAGTTGATGCAAGTCATCAGCAATGCGCAGAGATTCCTTCGGGTAGGCGTGACGTCTGTGCGCGACCTCGGCGGCCCCGGAAATGTTGTGGGCGTGGCCAGGGATGCAATCGCTAACGGCACGGTACAGGGATGCCGTATCCAGACTGCCAATGAAGTCATCACCATAACGGGTGGTCACGGTAATTCCTTCGGCATGGAGTGCGACGATCCAGTTTCTCTTCGGCGGGCAGTACGCCAACACGTCAAGCAAGGTTCGGACTGGATTAAGGTCATGGCCTCGGGAGGGTTTACTAACCCTTATCGGTCCGAAAAGGAGACCCCGTATTCCCCGCTTTTCTCGGCGGAAGAGATGAACCTGATCGTTTCCGAGGCCCACCGGTTTGGCCTTCCGGTTACCGCCCACAGCCAAGGCAGGGACGCAATAGAAATAGCATTTCTGGCTGGCGTGGACACTATCGAGCACGCAAGTTTCGCAGCAGACCCAATCGCCGTTGTAGACCTGGACCTTGCCCGGGCCATCGGTGACAAGCGTGTGCCCGTGGTGCCCACGACGAACAATTACTGGCTTAGCAAGGGAGTGCCGTGGGCGCCGTTGGATATAGCGCTGGCGAACCTGAAGCTTCTGTTCGATTCCGGAATCCCCCTCGCTGCTGGAACGGATATGGGGCTGCCAAGCACAACACCGGAAACTTACGCCGACGGCCTCGTTGTGATGGCAAGGGCAGGCATCCCGCTACCTGAGGTCCTGGCCGCTGCAACCACGCATGCGGCAGCGGCCATTGGGGACGACCAGGTCGGACGCATTGAGCCTGGGCTCCTGGCGGATCTGGTGGCCATGGAAGGCGACCCGCTCGTAGACGCGGACTCGTACTACAAGGTGACGTGGGCAATGCTCGATGGGAGGATCATCTCAACGGCCGGCGACCAGCGATTCTCCAGCCCATCGCTTCCGGGGAAAAAGTGGAACGGGGTGCACCTTTTCGGCGACTAACAACTTAGCCTAGGACGGAGTGGGCATATTGGCGCGCCATGGGGGCTAACTGCGCGTGTAAGTCGGCAAACAACTTCTCGGCCGCCAGCCCTGCCCAGTCATCCGGAAGGTAGACCACGGGCAGGCCCGGGTCCATGTAGGGCAAGCGCCGCCACTGCGTCACTGTGGTCACGTAGTCGACGAAGGCCTGCCGGAGCGTAGCGGTGCTTTCCCCCGCCTTCCGCGGGGTGGCAGTCCATCGCTCGAGCAGGTTTCCGTGGTTGTCAAGGAAGTCGGTGTAAAGGGCTTCGAGGGAAGCCAGATCCCACCACTGCCCTACTTTTGCCGAAACCTCCGGTTCTCCCAGATAGGCACCAGTGAACAAATCCGCGTATTCAGTCAGTCCTGCACGTTGCAACTGGAGGGCAACTTCCGCGGCCAAATGCCCAGGCGCAATCCAAAGCCCCGCGGATACCTGACCACATCCCATGCGGGTAAGGATGGCGCGAAGCTTGTGGCGCAGATGCCGCTGCGATTCCGGCACGGAGAAGGAGGTAAGAATCCAGCCATCTGTCTTTTGTGCCCTTCTGGGAGAAAAGATTCGTTCGTCTCCAGCTTTGAAAACATCCTCCAGTCCCGGCGCCAGCCTGTACGCAGCGGATCCCCCTCGCTTGAGGCTTACCAACACTCCCCGCTTTTTGAGCCGGGACACGGAGGAACGTACCCCAGCCGATTCCACCCCCAGTTCGCGCAGAAGGCTGATCAGGTCTGAGACGGCGAGAACCCCGCCGTGGTCACGGGCGTAGAGCCCGTAAATGGTCACAATCAGGTGTTGGTGGCGGGGCATGGGGACTACGTCGGGAGTGGAAGCAGCATCGGCCATAGGGCACCTCGTGTTGATATCGCGAATGTCATTCATAGGCTACAGGCGCCGAAAGTCACACCGCGGGGCGGACTGTACGTACTCAAGCCTTTACGGGCGCGAAACAAGAAAGTCGCAGTCCCGCAATTTCGTTGAATTAGTCTAAGCATATCGCAGTCCTGTAACGACCGTCAAAGTTTCGCCATATTTTGATGCTTCTCGCATCACCTCGCCCTGCTCTGCTCACTCTTGAAAGGAAAGCAATGGTGTTATCCCCTTCAGCGCACATGGACACCTTCACCCGTGACAATCTCCCGCCCGCCAACCAATGGCCTGTCCTTGAGTTCACACTTGCCGAGCTGCAGTATCCGGAACAGTTAAATGCTGCGACCAGCCTTATTACCGACGGAGTACGTACCTTCGGCAACGACCGTCCGGCCCTGCATACCCCCGATGGGGAATCGTGGAGCTACGGGCAGCTGCATCAGCGCGCGAATCAAGTGGCCCAAGTTCTGACGGAGGACTTGGGGGTAGTACCGGGAAACCGTGTGCTCCTCCGCGGTCCGAACAACCCTTGGCTTGTGGCGGCCTGGCTGGGGGTGCTGAAGGCAGGAGCCGTCGTCGTGACGACTATGCCTGTGCTGCGCAGTAGTGAACTCAGGGCGATTTGCACAGCGACCCGACCAACGGTAGCCCTTACCGACCACCGCTTTGCAGATGGCGTAGCCGAAGCACTGGAGGATGTTGCTGTCCTTATCTATGGGAGCGACGATGCGGGTGATCTCACAGTCCAATGCGGCCAGAAAAGTGGCACATTCAAGGACGTGGCCACCGCAGCCGATGACGTGGCTCTGTTAGGGCCGACCTCCGGAACCACAGGGGTCCCGAAGATCACGATGCATTTCCACCGGGACATCCTGGCCAACGCGGACACCTTCGCACGTCACATCCTCAAACCTACCGCCGCCGATGTTTTCGCTGGTTCACCACCGTTGGCGTTCACGTTCGGACTCGGCGGACTGGTTGTGTTCCCACTGCGCTTTGGCGCCTCCGCCCTTCTGACCGAGCGGGCTACCCCGGTGGAACTCGCCCGCCAGTCCGCCGCCGCCGGTGCTACCGTGCTCTTTACCGCGCCCACCGCCTACCGGGCCATCCTGAAGGAAGGGGAAGCGGCGTTACTCAAGGGCCTGCGCTTGGCGATATCCGCCGGGGAGCACCTGCCCAAGGAGACCTGGGAGGCGGTGTATGAGGCATCCGGGTTGCGTCTGATTAACGGCATTGGGTCTACCGAGATGCTGCACGTCTTCATCTCCGCCGCCGAGGGTGATATTCGCACGGGGGCAACGGGCCTTGCCGTCCCCGGTTTCCGGGCCACGGTCCTCGACGAGGACGGCAGCGAAGCAGCCGCCAACCAGCCCGGCAGGCTTGCCGTCATTGGGCCTACCGGTTGCCGGTACCTGAAGGACGACCGGCAGCTCAACTACGTACAGGGCGGCTGGAACCTGACGGGAGACACGTTCATGCGCGACGAAGACGGGTACTTCCACTACGTGGCGCGTTTGGACGACCTCATCATCTCCTCTGGCTACAACATCGGAGCAGCGGAGGTGGAGGAGGCCATAAATCAGCATCCCGAGGTGGTGGAAAGCGCGGTGGTGGGGCGTCCCGATTCTGAACGCGGCAACATCATCTGCGCGTTTGTTGTTCTTCGCCAAGGAGTGGAAGCCAGCGCAGCGAAACGGAAAGAGATTCAGGATTTCGTTAAGGCCAACATCGCGCCCTACAAGTATCCCCGCGACGTGAGGTTCGTTTCCGCAGTGCCGCGCAACCCCAGCGGCAAACTGCAGCACTTTGTGTTGCGCGCCGAACTCGAACGGGAGCGTGTTCAGGAGTCAGCTGCGACAGAACGCACTCAGGTGGCCGTTAGCGTCGGCTGAGCTGCATTCGAGGACCCGGTCCGCACAGCCCGGACGAAGTGCTCCGGCCAGGGCTGTGCGTTGGCGGCGCCGGCTGGAACATGGGCCGTGGTGACGGTCCCGAAAGCCGCCACAGACCCGTAGTCCGGAACGCCTTCGTCGGAGGCGCCCATTGGTTCGCCCCGGACCTCGAAGCCCATGGTCAGGGAGGTCCGCCCGAGAACGTTGATCTTCACGGTTGCGCTTACGCGCTGCCCGAACCATAGCTTGGCCTTGTAGTTGATGACCTGCTGGACGCGGGGGGCGCTGGGGAAGTAGTCGGGCAGGTGCAGTTTTCGGAAGAGTTCTGCCTCTGCCGCCTCCACCCAGCGCAGGATGGCCGAGTTGTGCTGGTGGCCCGAAGCGTCGGTATCCACCCACTCCACGGTCCGCTCAACGGTTGCCTGGGGAAACCCGGCGCTCCCCGACGTCTCAGTGTGGTCCATGCTGCTCCTAGTGTGTGCCGATGTCGGCGTTTTCTTCTTCCGTGTCGCTTGACGGAGCAACAGTAGCTTCCGTCTGCGGCTTGGGAATCATGGCAACTGCCGCGGCTGCCAGCACTGCAATGCCGGCAAAAATTGCGAAGTTAGCCTCAAAGGGCAGTTTGGAGCCGGCGATCCAGCCGCCGATCAATGGTCCGGAGATGGCGCCCAGGCGGGCGAAGCTCAAGGCCCATCCTGTGGCGGTGCCGCGGATCTTGGCGGGGTAGTAGTCGGCGATGTAGCCGGTAAGGACCAGGGAGGTGGAGATGGAACCGATGCCCGCGAAGGCGACGAACAGCAGGTTGACCACCATGGTGTTGGGGAAGACCAGCAGCATGATGCCCAGCCCGCCTAGGATGTAGAAAACCACGAGGATGAGCTTCTTGCCGTATTTATCCGCGGCGCGTCCCAGGATGAGGCCGCCGATCGCTGAGGCAAGGCTGAAGACCAGCAGGAAGGTCAGCGACGAGCCTAGATCGTATCCGGCCTTCTTCATGATGCTCGGCAGCCAGGTGTTCAGGCCGTAGACGAGGAGCAGGCCGAGGAACAGCGAGATCCAGAAGAAGACGGTGGAGCGCAGGTACTTTCCGGAGAACATGGTGGTGATGGTTTTCCACCACGGTTCTGCCGCTGCCCCCGAGGTGGCCGGTGCAGGCGCAGCCACCGGCGTGTAATCGGTTATGTTGAGCTTGGCGGCCAGGGCTTTCGCCTCGGATCTGCGGCCCTTGGTCTCGAGGTAATCCAGCGATTCGGGAAGAAGCTTCCAGATGATGGGGAGCAGCACGATCGGCGCGGCACCGATTGCTATCACCGCCCGCCAGCCGCCCAAGGGCAGGACGAACAGTGCGGCCAGGGCGGCCGCCACTATGCCGAGTGAGTAGCCGGAGTACATGAGTCCGTAGTTGAAGGAGCGCTTGTTCGGTGCGGAGTATTCGATGGTCAGGGCTGCTGCCACGGGGATGATGCCGCCCATACCGAGGCCGCCGATCAGGCGGAAGAGTCCGAACAGTTCCGGAGTCGGTGCCCACGCTGCGCCCGCCTGGGTCAGCGTGAAGATGGCCATAGCGGCCAGGAGCATTTTCTTGCGGCCGATGACGTCGCTGAGGGTGCCGATGAAAAGCGCGCCAATCAGCATGCCTACCAGGGCGTAGGATCCCAGTCCCCCGAGGGCGAGCGGGCTGAGGTTCCATTCTTTGTATTCGGCCAGTGCGGGCAGGACGGCGCCGAGGACGCCGACGTCGTAGCCTTCGGCCAGGATGGCCAGCCAGCAGCAGAAGAGGACAAGTCCGGTGGTGCGGGTGGGGACTTTCCAGTCCGTGGCGGGTGCGTTTGCCATGGCTACTTCACCAGAACCGGTGTTGAGGAGGAAGCGGGGGTCCAGCGAAGATGTGGGTTGGTGGTTTCAGCATCTGGTTCCTTTAATAGGGACAGGCGGGGGCGTACAGCGTCGGTGCGGGAGCTTGGCGGCTTGCGGCGGCCGGCGCGGAACTGCGGGATCCATGCGGCGGCCGGGCCCTGGTACTCCTGCTCGGCGGCTGCGTGCAGGGTCCACTGGGGGTCGTAAAGGTGGGTGCGGCCAAGTGCGATGAGGTCTGCCCGGCCGGCCAGGAGGATGGAATTTACATCGTCGTAGCTGGAGATGGCGCCGACGGCGATCACTGCCATGCCTGCCGGGGCGGCCACTTCCTGACGGATCCGGTCAGCGAACGGCGTCTGGTAGCTGCGCCCGTAAGCTGGCTTTTCCTCCTTGGCTACCTGGCCGGTAGAGACATCCAGGCCCGCTGCGCCGTGGGCAACGAAGGCGCGGGCGATCTCGACGGAGTCGTCGGAGGTGTTACCGCCCTCGATCCAGTCCGTTGCCGAGATGCGCACCGTCACCGGTTTGTTGCCAGGCCAGGCCGCGCGGACGGCGTCGAACACTTCCAGCGGGAACCGCAGCCGGTTTTCCAGGCTGCCGCCGTACTCGTCCGTCCGCCGGTTCGAAACCGGCGAGAGGAACGAAGACAGCAGATAGCCGTGGGCAGCGTGGACCTCGAGGAGGTCAAAACCTGACTGTTCGGCCCGGAGAGTCGCGGCGACGAACTCTTCGCGGATGGCGTCCATGCCGGCGCGGTCAAGCTCCGCGGGCATCTGATTGGGGGGACCGTACGGGATGGCGGAGGGGCCCACCGCCTGCCAGTTGCCGGTTTCCAGTGGTTCGTCGATGCCCTCCCACATGAGCTTGGTGGAGCCCTTGCGGCCGGAGTGGCCAATCTGGGCGCCGATTTTGGCGGTGGACTGATTGTGGACGAACTCCACGATCTCCTTCCAGCTGTCCCGCTGGTTGTCTGTATACAGGCCGGTGCAGCCGGGGGTGATGCGTCCTGCCGCCGAGACACAGACCATTTCGGTCATGACCAGGCCTGCGCCGCCCAGGGCTTTGGAGCCGAGGTGGACTTTGTGGAAGTCCCCGGGAACGCCGTCCACCGCGGAGTACATGTCCATGGGAGAGACCACCACGCGGTTCTTCAGTTCCAGCCCGCCGATACGGAAGGGCTGGAACATGGCCGGCGCGACCTGTGTCAGGCCTTGGGATTGGGCGAAATTCCGCTCCACTGCCTCGGCAAATTCCGGGTCGCGAAGGCGCAGATTTTCCTGAGTGATGCGGCGGCTGCGGGTCAGCAGGTTGAAGGCGAACTGTGTGGGATCCTGGTCCTTGTACTGGCCGATCCGCTCGAACCATTCAAGGGATGCCTGGGCAGCACGCTGGGTGGAGGCCACCACGGGACGCCGCTCGGCCTCGTAGGCGGCCAGTGCAGATTCGACGTCAGTATGTTCGTGCAGGCAGGCGGCCAAGGCCAGCGAGTCCTCCATGGCCAGCTTGGTGCCGGAGCCGATGGAGAAGTGTGCCGTGTGGGCTGCGTCCCCAATGAGGACAACGTTGCCCTTGCTCCAGCTCTGATTGCGGACGGTGTTGAAGTTCAGCCACTTGGAGTTGTTGGCCAGGACTTCGTAGCCCTCCAGCTCCTCAGCGAAAATTTCACGGATCTTGGCGATTGCTTTCTCGTCAGAGACACCCGGCGGAAACACTTCGTTCGCGGTTTCGTCGAAGCCGGCGGAGCGCCACACGTCCTCGTGCATCTCAACGATGAACGTGGAGCCCTCGTCCGAGTACGGGTAGCCGTGGATCTGCATGACACCCCACTCGGTCTCCTTCACGAAGAACTTGAAGGCCTCGAAGACCTGGTCCGTGCCGAGCCACATGAACTTGTTGGTGCGCGGATCGAGGTCCGGTCCGAAAAATTCGGCGTACTTTGCCCTGATCTGCGAGTTGACGCCGTCCGCGGCCAGCACGAGATCGTAATTGGCTTCGAGCTCTTCAACGGCAGGAGCCATGGTCTGGAAGCGCAGGTCGACGTTGAGCTCCGCGCAGCGGCGTTGGAGCAGCTCCAACAGTTCCTTGCGGCTCATGGCGGCGAAACCCTGGCCGCCCACGCTGATCATCTTCCCGCCGAAGTGGATATCGATGTCAGCCCAGCGGGCGAACCGGCGGCTCATGTAATCGGCCACCACGGGGTCCGCGTTGCCGATCCCGCCCAGGGTTTCGTCGGAAAAGACGACACCGAAGCCGAAGGTGTCGCTCGCAGCGTTCCGTTCCCAGAGGGTGATCTCGTGCGACGGGTCCAGCTGCTTCATCAGTGCCGCGAAGTACAGGCCCCCCGGGCCGCCTCCAACAATTGCGATTTTCATGGTCCTGCTCCTTCTCACGCCTGGCTCTGGCAGGCGGGGGTGAGTTCTTGGGTTTCGGCCGCGATGGAGTCGCGGAGTTTGAAGTGCTGGAGCTTGCCGCTGGGATTGCGCGGCAGCTCGGTGACGAAGCGGATGTCCCGCGGGTACTTGTAGGGGGCTATGGTCGCCTTGACGAAGTCCTGGATGTCCTTCCGCTTGCCGGCGTCGCCGATGACGCCGTCGCGAAGCACCACGAAGGCGCACACCACGCTGCCCCGCTCGGGGTCGGGCCGGCCAATCACGGCGTTTTCGACCACATCTGGATGCTGGTCGATGGCCGCTTCCACCTCGGGAGCGCCAATGTTGTAGCCGGAGGACACGATCATGTTGTCCGACCTGGCCTGGTAGGTGAAGTAGCCGTCCTCGTCCATGACAAAGGTGTCACCGGTGACGTTCCAGCCGCCGATTACATAATTCGCCTGGCGTTCGTCATCAAGATAGCGGCAACCGGTGGGACCAATGACTGCAAGACGGCCGCTTTGTCCTGGCCCGACCTCGTTGCCTTCCCCGTCAAGGATGGTGGCCCGGAAGCCGGGGACCGCCCGGCCTGTGGTACCGGGTCGGATGTCATCCCCCGCTGCGGAAATGAAAACGTGCAGCAACTCGGTGGAGCCGATGCCGTTGACCAGGCGCAGCCCGGTTGCATCGCGCACTGCCTCCCACGTCTCCCTGGACAGATGCTCGCCTGCGGAAACGGCAATCCGCAGGCCGCGGAGCAGGTCGCCCCGCCCTTCCTTGAGAATGGCGCGGTAAGCAGTGGGGGCAGTGAAGAGGACGGTAGCCCCGGCGGCTGCCGCGTGTTCGGCGAGCTCGACCGGTCCGGCCCTTTCAGTGAGCAGAGATGATGCGCCGAACCGTAAGGGAAAGACCACGAGTCCGCCCAGTCCGAACGTGAAGGCAAGCGGCGGTGAACCAGCAAAGACGTCGTCCGCGGTGGGTTGCAGGATATGCCTGGCAAAGGTGTCGGCGTTGGCAAGGATGTCACGGTGGAAATGCATGGTCACCTTCGGCACGCCGGTGGTGCCCGACGTTGGACCCAGGAGCGCGACGTCGTCGGCTGCGGTATCCACAGCTGTGAACTGCCCGCTTTTGGCAGCGCAGCGCGCGGTGAGGTCGCCGTCGTCATCGCTTCCGTACGGCAGGACGGCGACGTCCTTCCCTGCCGCCAGGGCGAGCTCGGCAATAAAGCGGTGATCGGAGATGGCAACGACCGGCTTGGTAAGCCGGATCAGGGAGGCGACTTCGATAGAGCGCAGCATGGGCATGGTGGTTACCGCTACTGCCCCGGCTTTCAGCACACCCAGCCAGACGGCAACGATCCACGAATTATTGGGGCCCCTGAGCAGCACGCGGTTGCCGGGCACCACGCCGAGGTCTTCGGTGAGTACCTGTGCCACCTGGTTGGCGCGCTTTTGGAGTTCGCCGTAGGTCCAGACGGTGCCGTCCGGGGTCCGCAGTGCGGGCCGGTCCGCGCCGTGCTCAGCGACGGCATTGTCGATGAGCGCGGCGGCGGCGTTGAGCCGTTCGGGGTACTGGAGTTCGGGGAGGGTGAATTCGAGCGCCGGCCAGGTGGTGGCGGGCGGCAGGTGGTCGCGGGTGAACGTGTCCACGTGGGCCGATGGCGTCATGCGCATGGCCGTTCCTTTCAGTGGTGCGTCAGTGAAACTGATGAGTTGGTGGAAGAGGTCAGGCGCCGGGACGGATCATGCCCTCCTGCGCCACGGTGGCAAGGAGCCTTCCCTGCCGGTCGAAGAAGCGGCCCATGGAAAGGCCCCTGTTGCTCTGCCCGGACACGGCTTCCTGGGCGTAAAGGACCCATTCATCCACCCGGCCGTCACGGTGGAACCACATCGAGTGGTCAAGGCTGGCGGTGGCAAGTCCAGGGCTGGACCAGTGGAGTCCGTTAACTCGCAGGAGCGGCTCCAGGATGGTGTAGTCGCACACATAAGCAAGGGCGGAGCGGTGCAGGTCCGCGTCGTCGGGAAGGCTGTCGAAGGCCTTGACCCAGATGGCCTGCTGTGGGACCGGCCCGCCCTCCAGCTCGATGTAGACAGGCCCTGGAACGTGCCGCATGTCGAAGCTGCGGCCGGCGGACCAGTATTCGGCAGCGGGGCCATCGGCCTCTTCCAGCACTTCCGCTGCGCTGCGCAGCGATTCAGGGTCGACGACGGTCGGAGCCTCGGGCTGGAAGTCCGGGCCCTCTTCGGGTACCTGGAAGGAGCCCATGGCGGCGTAGACAGCCTTGCCGTTCTGGAAGCCGCGGACGGTCCGGGTGGAGTACCCCCGTCCGTCACGCAGCCGCTCCACTTCGTAGCGGACGCTTGAGCCGATATCGACGGGCCGCATGAAGTAACTGTGCATCGAATGCAGGGAACGGTCATCATCGACCGAGCGCATCATCGCTGCTGCGGCCTGTGCCACCATGTCACCGCCGTAGGCCTTGGGCCACGGCACGTACTGGGTGGTGGCCTCGTAGGCCTCGTCGTAGACCTCCGCCGGCGCGGGCGTGAGGTCCACAGCCCGCAGGAAGGTTTCTGAGGTCAGGGTTCCGGTAATCATAGGTTTATGCCCTGCGGTAGTCGGCGAGCGTTTCGTCAGGGACGTCTTCGAGGTTGACCACCAGGTTTTCCGGTGTGCGGGCGGTGAGCCAGACAAGCTCTTCGGTCACGGACATGTTTGCCTCCACGTGCGGCATGAACGGCGGAACGAACACCCAGTCGCCGGCCTTCATGTCAAGGAATTCCTTGTAGTTCTCGCCGAAGTAGATGCGTCCGTGGCCGCGCAGCACGTAGCCGCCGGTTTCGGCTTCGCCGTGGTGGTGCGGGAGAGAGCGGTAGCCGGGTGTGTTGGATACCTGGCCGAACCAGATCTTGGTGGCGGGTGTGTGCTGGATGCTGACACCCGAGACGCGGATGCAGTCACCGGACTGGGCGGTGTTGGTGTCTTCGTGTCCGGCGCGGGTGACCACGGGGACTACCTTGCCGTCAGCTTGCGCGTAGATCGAGTTGTCGCCTTCGAGGCGGTATTCGGTAACAGTCTGGTTCACGGTGGTCACTCCTTGGTTGATGCCGGGTGGATGCGGACGACGTTCTCGAGCCGCCCGATTCCGGTGATTTCGGTGGTGAGGACATCGCCGTCCTCCAGGAAACGTGGTGGGTTCATTCCCATGCCCACTCCCCCAGGGGTTCCCGTCAGGACAAGGTCGCCGGGGCGCAGCATGGTGAACTGGGAGATGTAGGACAGAAGCTTCGCGGGACCGAACACCAGTGTGCCGGTGTTCCCCTTCTGCACAACGTCTCCGTTGACATAGCAGTAGACATCGAAAGTTTCGCCAGCCTCGTCGGGGGTTACCAGGACCGGACCGACGGGTGTTGTGGCGTCAAACGCCTTGCCCTGGAACCACTGCAGCGTCCGGTTCTGCCAGTCCCGCATGGAGACGTCGTTGGCCACGGTGTACCCCGCGATGGCCCCGGCGGCCTCTTCCTCGTCAGCGCGGAACAGTTCAGAACCGACGACGACAGCCAGTTCAGCCTCCCAGTCGACGCGGTCACTGCCACGGACCTCGATAGTGTCCGTTGCTCCCAGCAGGGTATCCGCGTACTTAGCGAACAGCGTAGGGTATTGCGGCAGTTCCCGGCCCATCTCCTGAATGTGGTCCCCATAGTTGAGGCCGCAGCAGATCACCTTGCCCGCCCGCGGCAGAAGCGGGGCGAAGTCTGCATCAACGGCCGCAATGACGGTCTGACCGGCAGCCGTACGGGCTTCGTGCACCGCTTCCCGCCAGTCCGGCCTGGCGAGCAACTCTCCGACATCGGCGGCCGGAAGGGCTACGTAAGAATCGGCCCCCATGGCGACGGCCGCCGTCGTTCCTTCTCCGGCCGTCCGCAACGTGGCGAGTTTCATGCTATTTGTCCCTTCAGGTCATTGTGTCGACTTTTTTACGACCGTCACATATACTCAAGGTAGCACGACACAATTGATCTGGACAGAGCCTTTTTCAAGTTTTCGCAGTCCCCCGCCGACCAGGAGGAACAGCATGAGCCATAAAACGATTAACCCGGAATCGCTTCCCAAGCCCTCCGGCTTCGCGCACGGCATGCTCGCCGGCAACACCGTTTTCTTGGGCGGACAAACCGCCCTGGACAGGAATATGAAGATTGTTCCCGGCGGCATCGTGGAACAGTTCTCGCAGGCGTTCTCCAACGTCCTCACCACCCTCCGGGAAGCCGGGGGCCAGCCGGAAGACCTGGTCAATGTCACCATCTATCTCACCGACGTCGACGACTACATGGCCCACGGGCGAGAAATCGGCCGAATCTGGCGTGAAATGGCAGGATCGGAGTACCCGGCCATGGCCGGCATCGGCGTGACAAGGCTGTGGCAGAAGGAAGCCCTCATCGAGATTCAGGGCATCGCCGTCATCCCGGGGCGTTGAGCAGCACGATGCCCGTGTCCGGGAGGATTCAGAGGCCAGGAAACGGCTAGTTTCCCTTGCTGACTGAAGGGCCTGACCCAGGCTGCAGCGCCTGTCCGTGATGCCTGGGAGGGTCGGCACTTCGGCTACGCGCGATGAGCTCAAGGCCACCGTTAATATCAAGCCGCGGAGCCCCTCCAAGGCGGAGCTGGCCAGTATCGGCGACCCCGCGTCGCTCGTCAGGCAGCAGGCCCGCGGCGGCACTTCCGTCATCAGCGTCCTCATCTAGCAGCGCCGCCGCCGTCGCTGACCACGGCTGACCGGAAAGCCCTGCGCACGCTGTGGACAGGGGCTGTTTGCCGCCCGGCGGATTCTGTTCCGGCACCGCTGCCGGGACACCACAACTTACCGAACGATCAACTGGAACAGGACGGGACTGATGGCCGACGCACCCTCAGGAAACGCTGACAACAAGGCCGTGGAGGCATTCCTGCAGGGCGGCTCCCTGAAACACGCCCCGGGGCCGTACTTCGGCAGCTTCGGGGGGCGCTGGATGCCTGAGTCCCTCATTGCGGCCGTGGACGAGCTTGAAGAGACGTTCGACAAGGCCAAGGACGATCCCGAATTCCGGGCCCAGGTCGCGGACCTGAACAAAAACTACTCCGGCCGGCCCTCCCTGCTGACCGAAGCCAAGCGCTTCTCAACACACGCCGGGGGAGTCCGTATCTTCCTCAAGCGCGAGGACCTGAACCACACCGGTTCCCACAAGATCAACAACGTCCTGGGCCAGGCGCTGCTTGCCAAGCGCATGGGCAAGACCCGCGTCATTGCCGAGACCGGCGCCGGCCAGCACGGCGTGGCCAGCGCCACCGCCGCTGCCCTGATGGGCCTGGAGTGCGTGGTGTACATGGGCGCCGAAGACTGCCGCCGCCAGGCACTGAACGTTGCCCGGATGGAGCTTCTGGGCGCCACCGTCATCCCGGTGACCAGCGGCTCGCAGACCCTCAAGGACGCCATCAATGACGCCTTGCGCGACTGGGTGGCCAACGTGGACAACACCCACTACCTGTTGGGCACGGCCGCGGGCGCCCACCCGTTCCCGGCGATGGTCCGCTACTTCCACGAGGTGATCGGTGAGGAAGCCCGGGCCCAGATCCTGGACCAGGAAGGCCGGCTCCCGGACGCCGTTTGCGCCTGCATCGGCGGCGGCTCCAACGCTATCGGCATCTTCCACGGCTTCCTGGACGACCCGTCCGTGAAGATCTACGGATTCGAAGCAGGCGGCGACGGCATGGAAACAGGCCGCCACGCGGCCACCATCACGCTTGGCAAGCCGGGCGTCCTGCATGGCGCCCGCTCCTACCTCATGCAGGATGACGACGGCCAGACCATCGAGTCCCACTCCATCTCCGCGGGCCTCGACTACCCCGGCGTGGGCCCGGAGCACTCCTACCTCTCGGACATCGGCCGCGTCAGCTACGAGCCGATCACTGACCGCGAGGCCATGGAAGCCTTCCGCCTTCTCTGCCGCACCGAAGGCATCATCCCCGCCATCGAGTCCGCGCACGCGCTGGCCGGTGCCATCAAGGTTGGCCAGCGGATGGCTGAAGAAGCTGCCGCTATCGGCGGGGCCGCGCAGGACAAGATCGTGATCGTGAACCTCTCGGGCCGCGGTGACAAGGACGTAGCCACCGCAGCGGAATGGTTCGATCTGTTGGACAAGGACTCCGCCGAGGCGGAAATCGGCAAAGAGGGGGAGCAGCTGTGAGCAGTGCAGAGATGGCCAGCAAGGCACAGACCATCAGCAGGTCGGCCGCGGCCATTGACAAGGCGCGCGCCGAAGGCCGCGCAGCCCTGATCGGTTACCTTCCCGCCGGATACCCGAGCGTGGAGGAGACCATCGCAGCAGGTATTGCCCTGGCAGAAAACGGCGCGGACCTCATCGAAATCGGCATTCCCTACTCTGATCCCGTGATGGACGGCCAGGTCATCCAGGCTGCCACCACCGAGGCGCTGGCCAAGGGCTTCTCCGTGCGCCAGGTCTTTGATGTGGTGGCCGGCATCACCAGCAAAACCGATGCCGCCGTCCTGGTGATGACCTACTGGAACCCGGTAGTCCGGATGGGCGTGGACGAGTTCTCCCGGCGCCTGTCCGAAGCTGGCGGCGCCGGCCTCATCACCCCGGACCTCATCCCTGACGAGGCCGCCGAGTGGATGGAAGCCTCGGACAAGTACGGCCTGGACCGGGTGTTCCTCGTGGCGCCGTCCTCCACCACGGAGCGGATGCAGCGCACCGTGGATGCCAGCCGCGGCTTTGTCTACGCCGTATCCATCATGGGGGTCACCGGCGCCCGGACTTCCGTCAGCACTGCTGCCAAGGACGTGGTGGCCGCCGCGCATGCTGTCGGCGCCGAGCGCGTCTGTGTGGGATTGGGCGTTTGCAATGCCGGCCAGGTCCGGGAGATCGCCGCCTACGCTGAAGGCGTGATCGTGGGCACCGCGCTGGTGGCCGCAATCCGCGACGGCGGCGTGGAGGCCGTCGCTGCCCTCACCAAGGACCTCAGCACTGGCTTGACCCGGGAAACCGGCCTGACCAGGGAAGAAGCCTAATCGATGCAGACGCTCCTTCAGGCGGCCGCCATGGTGCCGGCCAGCATCCCCAGCCCGGACTGGTGATTCCGGCCCATTGACTTGGGGGATCCTTGCAACGTACGTGGTACGCGGTGACCGATGGGACCAGGACCGCAGTTCCAGCGCCGCGTGCCCGTGTTGATGTCCTTCGGCTGCAACGTGAAACTCTGGCCTGCCCAGACCCGGGGCAGAACTTAGTGAGCGGGAAGAAAGCCGCACGGTGACCAAGGACTGGCGGGTGCCCTCTCCCTACTCTGTCGTCTTTTTCAGGTTGCGCGGGGAGCTGAGGCGCCAACGCGGATGCGAATAACTTTCAGCCAGTTGCGCACTTCCAGCGTGCCTAGACGGTTCTGACATCTCACCAACCCGGCGCTTCCCGTACCCGCCTCTAGTCCACTTGCGTTTCCTTAGGCGGGTGACATTCCACGTGAATGCTCGAAAACAAGACTTGTCTGCGTTCCAGCGACTGCCGGGTTAGACGAGAGCTTTTCAAGGACAAACTGGCGGATGTGCTCTGTGTCCCGAGCAGTTATGTGGATGAGGAAGTCGTCCGCTCCACCGAGTACAAAGAACTGGGAAATCTCAGGCATCGTCCGCAGTTCCTCCCCGAAGGCCGTCATGAGGTGCCTTGCGCCCGGCCGCAAACGAACGCTCACCATCGCCTGAAGGGACCGGCCGAGTGCCACCGTGTCGACATCGATGGTAAATCGGCTTATGACTCCGGTGTCTTTGAGCGCCTTCAACCGTGACAAGCACGTTGAGGGTGCGATCCCGAGAGCTTCCGAGAGCGCCTGATTCGTGCTTCGAGCGTTTTCTGTTAAGAGTGCCAGCAGCTTGCGGTCCAGATCATCTAACGGTGACCGCAATTTCTTCGGTTCTTCCACCCAACCACTCCGCTCATCCCGACAGAACTGTCTGATTCCTTTGTTCCTACTGCAGATTCTACAAATCTATAGGCAACTTACGACAGAATGTGCTTTTTTTAGTAAATCTCCTTCACGCTTCTTCGAAAGGTTTCTCATGATCATCGGTGTCCCGAAAGAAATCAAGAACAACGAATTCCGCGTAGCCATCACGGCCGCGGGCGTTAACGAGTTCCGCACGCACGGCCACACCGTGCTGGTGGAACGCGGCGCAGGCCTCGGCTCCGGCATCACCGACGAGGAATACGCCATCGCCGGCGCCGAAATCATCAACGAGGCCGACGACGTCTGGGCCCGCGCGGACATGGTCATGAAGGTCAAAGAACCCATCCAGGCCGAATACCACCGCTTCCGCAAGGGCCTGATCCTCTTCACCTACCTCCACCTCGCCGCCGAGCCCGAACTCACCCGCGAGCTCATTAACTCCGGCGTCACCGCCATCGCCTACGAAACCGTGCAGGAAGGCCGCACCCTCCCGCTGCTGGCCCCCATGTCCGAGGTCGCAGGCCGCCTCTCCGTCCAGGTTGGCGCCTCATCCCTCATGGCTCCCGCCGGCGGCAAAGGTGTACTGCTTGGCGGCGTACCGGGCGTGCGTCCGGCCAAGGTGGTGGTCCTGGGAGCAGGCGTGGCCGGCACCAACGCCGCAGCCATGGCCCTGGGCCTCGGCGCCGACGTCACCATCCTGGACATCAACATCAACCGCCTGCGCGAACTCGACGCCCAGTACCAAGGCCGGCTCAAGACCGTGGCCTCGAACAAGTACGAGATCGAAAAATCGGTGGTGGACGCCGACCTGGTGATCGGCTCCGTCCTGATCCCCGGCGCCAAGGCCCCCAAACTGGTCACCAACGAACTCGTGGCCCGCATGAAGCCCGGCTCAGTGCTGGTGGACATCGCCGTGGACCAGGGCGGCTGCTTCGAAGACACCCTGCCCACCACGCACCAGGAACCCACCTACAAGGTCCACAACACCATCTTCTACTGCGTAGCCAACATGCCCGGCGCCGTCCCCAACACCTCCACCTACGCGCTGACCAACGTGACCCTGCGCTACGCCGTATCCCTGGCCAACCTGGGCGTCAAGGCCGCCTTCGACCGCGACCCCGCCCTCGCCGCAGGCGCGAACGTCGTCGGCGGGAAGGTCACGCACCGCTCGGTCAGCGACGCCCATGGCCTGGAATTATCAGCTTGGCAAGACCTCGTCACCATTTAGTCCTAGACCGAATGGCCCTCACGGTCACGATCCAGGAGACAAGGGCAGTGCGGAACGGGATGACAACTTCATCAGCCAAACGGTTTGCCGCCCTAGCAGAGCCGCTTTCAGGCCGGCGCGTCATATATGGCAGAAATCTTACGAACGTAACACAATTGAAATAGACTTGGTTACTGGCCGCAACATGACCTCTATAGCGTCGGATTGCGCGGCCGGTGCCAGCCACTAAGCGTCGAGAACTAGTGGCTGCAGACTGAAGGGCCACTGCTTCCAAGCGACGACCCACAAGGCCGGGGGCAGACCTCTTGGCTCGTGTCGCACCCATGAATCGCTACCTCAACGTCGAGCATCGATTCATCCCTCTAGAAAGACGGAGCATTTTCATGACTGAACAGAATTTGCAGGATCCGCCCATGGAATCAAACACTCATGGTCTACAACGGAGGTTGACAGGGCGCCAGCTAAGTATGATCGGGCTGGGTGGAGCCATCGGAACTGGCCTGTTTCTAGGGTCCGGACTGGCGATATCCCAAGCCGGGCCGTCAACGATTCTTGCTTACATCGTTTGCGGCCTGGTTGCCCTCGTTATTGCCTGGGCACTCGCTGAAATGGTTGTTGTACATCCAACTGCCGGCGCCTTTGGCGTCTTGGCCCACTCCTACATAGGCAGATGGGCCGGCTTCGTTGTCCGCTGGACCTACTGGGCAATTCAATGCATAGCCATCGGCGGCGAAGTAATCGCTGCCGGCATATTTGTCCGGTTCTGGTGGCCAGAGATCCCCCTATGGCTCACCACCGTGGTATTTTCTGTGGCGATCCTTGGAGTGAATGCAGCGGCAGTCAAATTGTTCGGCCAAGTCGAGTACTGGTTCGCCATGATCAAGGTCAGCGCCATCGTTGCCTTCATACTCCTGGGCGTAGCGTTGCTCTTTTTCGGGCTACCGAACCGGCCCCCCGTCGGGCTCGACAACTTGACCTCCAGCGGCGGATTCATGCCTAACGGCCTTGAGGGGCTATTACTGGCCATGGTCTTCGTCATCTTCAGCTTCATAGGTACGGAAGTTGTCTCCGTAACCGCTGCCGAATCGGAAAACCCGAAGCGGGACGTCGTCCGCGCCACCAAATCCATGGCATTTCGACTGGTCTTGTTCTACCTGATCGCCATCACCATTGTCCTGTCCGTGATCCCTTGGACCGAAACTGCACAAGTAGGCAGCAACATTACGGCGAGCCCCTTCGTCTTGGTGTTTGAAGCTGCCGGTATCCCCGCGGCAGCAACGATCATGAACTTCGTCGTTCTGACGGCAGCGCTTTCATCAGCAAACGCCAATCTTTACCTGACATCCCGCATGCTCCATTCGCTCGCGGCACATCGATACGCACCGCAGTGGACAGGCAAGCTGTCCAAGGGCGGCGCACCTGCCCGGGCGCTAATCCTCAGCTCTGCCGGCCTGCTCTTGGCTGCCATCATTTCCGTCGTCGCGGCTGACACCGCCTATCTGGCACTTTTCGGAATTTCCGTCTTCGGCGCTCTTGTCGTATGGATCCTGATCCTGGTGACCCACCTACGATTCCGGATAGTGCGTGCCCGACATAACCTTCCAAATTCACCCGCCCGCCTAATCGGCGCCCCCGTGACGAGCACTCTCGCCATCCTGTTCCTCGCCGCCGTGCTGATCTCCACAATGTTTATAGACGGACTCACGTCGGCATGGATGGCGGGCGTGCCGTTCTTCGCACTGCTGCTGATCGCCTATTACTTTGTCGACAAGCACACACGTGGTCGTGCCGAGGAACGCTACGATCCCCTGCAGGAAGAAATCGACAGTGCGGCGAATGCTTCTACAATCGCCGACGCTGCTTCCTCTGAAGGGGTGCGCTAAGTGACCCCAAGGCTTCATCGTCGTACCTTGACGGTGTTGGCTATCGCTTCCCACCGCTGAGTTCATTCCGCGGCCTCGCTAATTCACGCGAGCGACGGTCTTTTTCGAATAATGCTTGCTGGAGTCGTAGACTCAGGGCGAGTCCGCGGTTGCTCGGTGGTGCTAATCAGCGCTAATGAGCAATCTCATCCTGCCAGGTCGATTCGGCTCAGCCACCTGTCATAAGCGCACTCGGGCAGTGGATACGCGCTACTCCCCGCGCAAGAGGAATAACTTCCATGCCCGCTGTAATCCGGAAGCCACCAGACCGCGTCGTCAGGCTGAGCTTCGCCCTAATCGGGGTTCACTCATCGCAGTTAACCTTCGGGTAGCCTTTGTCAGCGTGGGGCCTGTACTCGCGAACGCCAGCACTGATCTTGGGCTAACCAGTGCGGCGGGGGCTCCTAACGGGACTTCCACTAGTCGCTTTCGCGGTCTTTTCACCCCTAGCACCCGGATTCGCTTACCGGCTGGGACTCGACCGCTGGTTGTGGATGTCCCTGTTGGTCCTCGCCTTAGGCATTGCCCTTCGTTCCCTTCCTGCTCCGGGTTGTATCTGGGTCGGCACAGCGCTGCTTGGCGGAGAGACCGCCAGATTAGGGCACACCCCAGCCTGACGTCAGAGCGCAGTCGATGGACCGTGAGAATAGGGTCCAAAAAGTAGTTTTTGCACGGGGCTCCCGAACAGTCTTAGATCCATACCGGACAGACTCGTGCAACTTGGAGGCTTGCTATACGCAGCGTCGTCGAGGTAGAGGGAGCATCGGCGTGGACCTTACGAGTCGCTAATCTAGCCGTGGCCAAACTCCTTGCGCGCCTCATCAGCCAGCCAATCAAAGTCGTCCCAGTAACTCTTAGCGAGAGCATCGGGCATGTTAGCGCGGAAACCTTGAATCATCGGAGCGCAAATATCATGGCAACGAACGATGCTGGCCCCGTAGTTCTGGATGATTGGTTCTTTGTCGACAACCCCGCTTTTGAGCAGCGTCCCGACTAGGTCGTAAGAAGCTGAAGCGTTGGACGCAGTAGCGCGCTGTATATCTGTCCATGACGAAGCCGGAACAGTGCTCAAAACGGTTAGCACTTCCCGTCTTGAGTCACGGATGTCAGACCTCTGGAGATAGTCCAAAACAGCGAGCAGCGACTGGGCGCGCGAGGCTGAATGAGCAACACGGACCTGATGTCTCGCGTAAAGGGCGCTCAGAGCGGCGGCGACGAAAGCAAAAATCGATACCACCAAAGCTGCGACATCCATGCCCCCACAATAAGGGTCCTCTTGCGAGTAATCTCTGCCAGCGCCAGGACGGGTTCTTCGTGTTCCATCAGCTACTAACTCGCTTGTGCATCGCCTTCCGGAAAGAGGCCTTGAGGAATGACATCGCCATGGTGCTCCACGAGGTACGCGCGGACGTCGTCAAGCGATGGGTCATGGTTCAGGCTCTGTTGATAAAAGTCGAGCCTGCGCTCGGCCTCATTTATGACTTCGCTCCACTTTTTAACCCAAACCCGGTAATTAACCGGTGAATTCGGATCCACGCGCGATTGATCCAAAATCCCAGAGGCGCGACCATCCTGGTTGATGTCTCCCCGGACGGAGTCATCGTAATCAGTTACCAGCAGCATGAAATCCCACTCAGAGCGAGTGTCCGCAAACTGTGGGTTGGCAACCACAGCTCGAGCATACTTTTTGATTTGAGAAGCTTCCTTATCCGTCGCTTTCACGGCAGGGGCTTTGAGTTCCACCACCAGATGCCTGATGCGGTCATGATCTCTCGTCTTCGCGGAGAGCATTAGGTCGAGTCGACCTTGGCCTCCGTCTGTGAGTCGGACGTTCCCTGCCTCCTTGGGGTCCCGCCCAAGCATGTTTAGGTGTTGTCGGAGTGCATGAGTAAGACCGCGCTCAGAAAACATCATGTTGAATTGCTCACCGAAAACCCAAAGTTCGCTCTCCAGCATGGTGTGAAGGTGCTGGCGTTCCTTCACAACCTCGGACGCCTCCTTGTCGAAAATCATGTGACGCAAGGCAGCTAGAAAATCGATTCGGTTGGTAACGCTCGTGTTTGCCGCAATCAGTCGAGCCAGGGATGACCGCTCCAACAATCGCGTCAGCTGGTCCTTTTCCTCGGCGCTCAAGCCTACAAATTGATCGAGAAGGTTCCCCAGCCCGGTCGGATGCCGCTGCAGAGTGTCCTTAAGGAGTCCAAGTGTCAAACGCCGCTGTTCCCTTTTCTTGGGCATGTGCCGTCGTATCGCTGTTGCGACGACATCGAATGTAGCCTGTTCGACTTTCTGTTCTTCGGATTCCGGACCATCCTTGTAGGGGTAGGTGTCGTCGCCCTTCCAGGACTCGACCAGCTCACGCCGTTGTTCGTCACGTCGCTCATCAAAGTAGGACGCTAAGCGAGCGTTGACAGACTTCAGTAGGGATCCGATGACACTTGGCTCATGTTCCATCTTCGCCAGAATCCATTCGGCCGCGTGATGAGGCATGTCCGACCACAACACATACGCCGCGTACCTAAAATCTGGTGCTGGTCCAGCTGGCAAATCATCGACGGGAACACCCAGATCACTGCACAGGTGCAGTGTGCGTTCCTTGCCGCCTTTCCATTCGATTATGCGCAGGTCAGCGTTGTGCACTGAATCGCCATGCGCCCATGACAGTGCCTCAGTCACGTCGCGTTCAATCTCGTCGGCAGGCCTTAGAGAGCGATGATCAAGAACTACTGACACGTCGGGATAAGTCATTAGATATGGAGCGAGGGCGGCGGTTATCTGCTCCCTGGCCGCTTCAGTATCCAAGCGGTCGAGCTTATGCCGACCTGTTGCCTCAAATCTCGTACCTGTTTCGGCTGTCGACTGGGATGGCTCAGGACCCCTGAAATCATTGCGGTCCGGAACGGTGGCCGCGATTTCACTTCTATAGCGTTGTCCCGTGGCGTCCTCAGCAACGGATATCCAACGCACGGTAGTACCAAGCGCGAAGGCACGGAGTCGGCCTTGGCCTAGTTCGCCATGGAGGGGGCGACCCTCGGGACCTTTCGTTGTCTGGGCGCCGCGCTTCCAAGAGTTGCCCACCCACTTGAAGGATGACTGAAATTCGTCTGGGCTGATTCCGTGTCCGTCATCTTCGACGATGACGCCTTCGACGCCGCCAGCGTCATTGCGGAGCAGGCTTACAGTGACGGTGTGTGCTTCGGCGTCCAGACTGTTCCAGATGAGCTCAATGACGGCTTGGACCGGATTGCGCTCGTGCGCCAACGCTTCGACGTGGTCGGCCCCAGCCTCCAATTGAATACGCATGAGACAACCATGCCACCTATGGCAGTGCAACCAGTTCAAGGGTCTAAAGGTTAAGGAGCGCACCACTGCCCACAGCCGGGGACAATCCTGATGGGGTTATCCACCACTACTGCTTCTGAGGGAGCTTTCCCGGTGGCTCCCGGTTTCCAGCCGTGGATAACCCGGGTTGACCCCAACTGTGTACTGCTCGCTTCGTGAGTGCCGTTGCTGCGCACTTCTTATCGCCAGCTGATTCGAAAGTTAGCCGTCGGCCTGCTTGGTCTCCTTAGTCGGCTACTAATTGCTTGTCGCGTGGCGCATCCGATCGTTCAGCTGGCAGTTAAAATCGTTTTATGGCAAAAAAGACGGTCGTGGTTCTGGAAGATGACATTGATGGCTCGGAAGCAAGCGAAACGATATCTTTCGCCCTCGACGGCAGTGAATACGTGATTGATCTGAACGAGGGGCACGCGAACGAACTACGCGAAGCTCTGAGCCGCTTTACGGACGCCGGCCGCAAGGTATCTGGCGGACGTGGTCGTCCGGTTGCTCGTACAAAGTCCTCGCAGGGTGGGCCGGATGCAAAAGCGGTACGGATGTGGGCAGTTGAGAACGGCATCCAGGTAAATACTCGTGGTCGTATTCAAGCGGAAGTCGTAGAGAAGTACGAGGCCGTGCACTAAGGACGAAACAAAGAAAAAGTCGGGGCTGGGATCCATAGATTCCAGCCCCGACTATTTTATTGCGCTGCCATCATCCGGTAGCTGCCCGTTTCTAGGTAGGAATAGTCCGAACGTCTGGGAACCATCCCGCTGGCGCCTTTCTTGGTTCGAGGTGTTCGGGGTCGCGATGTTCTTTCATGTCGCAGTTGTAGAACGGGCCCTGGGGGTCCAGGAGGACCCGCATGTGGTGGTCTGCGTGGTCGCGCCACCACACGCTCATGCCGGTGGCAGCGTCCAGGCGGAGGTGCTCCCAGGCCCGCCACATTGCAGCTACGCGTGACACGGCTTCCGGGTGGAAGTACCACTCGATGCACCACTTCGCGGACTTTCCGGTGACGCTGCGGACATATGTGGGCAGCAGCTGCTCATGCAGGAACTCCTCGGGCGAACCGTAGACGAGCTCCGGCTTTTTCTCTGTTCGCTCGTCTTCGCTGCCGCCGGCACTTGCCGGCGGAGTGTCCGTATCGAACAACCCAAAATCGTCTGTCATGGCAGCAGCTTCCTTACTTCGTGACCCAGGGATTATCGACAGTGG